>JAYUHT010000024.1:0-2809 GCA_043766725.1 Burkholderiales bacterium
GCCCGAGGCAATCACCTGCATGCCCATGCTGTGCGCCAGCGTGGCCAGGCTGCGCGCGAATTCCCGCACCGCCGGGTCGCGGCCCACGCCGTGCACGTAGCGGTCGTCGATCTTGATGTAGTCGATGCCGGTTTCGCTCAAGCGCTCAAGCCCTTGCAACGCCGCGCCGGCATGCTCCAGGCCCAGGCGCACGCCGTGGTGGCGCCAGGCCCGGTTGGCGTCACTCAGGCGTTGTGCATGTTCGGCAGCGAAGCTTTCGTTGACCTCAATGGCCAAGACGCGCGCGGCCTGTGGCAGCTCGCCCAGCGCCTGGGCCACATCAGCAATGAAGCCGGGCTGCGAGAGGCTGGCACCCGCCACATGGATGCAGCGGCGCTGGCCATCGCGCTGCGCGCCGGCCAGGGCCAGGCGCAAGGCAATGAGGTCGACACGGGCACTGAGTTGCGCGCGCGCGGCCATCCACAGCCACACGCTGGCCGGCTCGTACGGCCCGCCAGGCAGGAGCTGGATGCGCAAGGGGCATTCCACATGCAGCAGCCGCTCGTGCTTGTCGCGCACGGCGTATTGCGCCAGCTCGAAGCATTCGCCGGCCAGGGCCAGCGTGAGCGCTTCGCGCCAGGCCTGTTCGTTCGACAAGGGGCCAGCGGTGCCGTCGGCCACGGCCACCTCCACGGCAAACGGGCCCTGGGCGTCGGCGCGCAGCAAGGCGGCGTCGGCCAGGGCCAGCGCACTGGCCACGCTGTTGCCGCGCAATGGGTCGGCCCCGCCGATCACCACTTGCGCCCGGTCGTCCACACCAGCCAGCGCGGCGCGCAGGCCCATCACCAGCGACGAGGCGGTTTCAGCGGCCAGGCCCGGCGCGGGCAGGAACAGGCCAAAGTCGCTGCCGTTCAGGCGCCCGCACAGCGCACCGGCGGCCCGCCGCGGATAGGCTTGCAGCACATCAGCCAGCGCGCTGAGCAGGCGGTCGGTGGTGTCGTGGCCCAGGCGTTCGTTCAGCTCATTCAGGTTGCGCAGCCGAATGATGAGCAAGGCGCCACCGCGCGCGGGTGAGTCACGCAGCGCGGCGTCGACCTGGCTGACGAACTGGCGCCGGTGCGGCAACCCGGTAACGGGGTCGGTGGTGGCTTGCAGGCGCAGCACCTGCACCTGTTCGGCCTGCGTTTCGAAGGCCAGTTGCAGCCGCCGCACGAGCGAGTTCATGCTGCGCGCCAAACGTTTGAGTTCAGGCACTTGGGGCTCGGGCGCTTGCACGAAGCGGCCCTCTTCCAAGGCCCGCGCCTGTTCGACCGTGGCTTGCAGCGGCCGGCGCCAACTGCGCACTGCCAGCGCGGCAACGCCCGCGGCCAGCGCGCCCAGCAAGGCCAACAGGCCCACCGCACGCACGCAGCCGGCCCACAGTGAATCCACCGCCCAGGCGGCCTGTGCGGCCACCTCCAGGCGGCCCACGTTGCGCCAGCCGTCGCTGACCAGGGCCTGGCCGGCATCGGCCTCGATCTTGAAGGCCTGGCTGAACCAGGCCGGCGCGGCACCCGGCTGCGGCGCGGCCTCCCGCTCGAACAGCGCCGCGCCACCCGGCATGAGCAGCCGGATTTGCCGATAGTGCCCGGTGTCGAACTGGGCCTGGGCCACCAGGCGCATCAGTTCGGGCTCGCCGCGTTGCTGCGACAGCGCCAGGGCCAGCATGGTGGCGGCGTCGGCATTGCGCACGCGCAACTGGGTTTGCAGGGTTTCGCGGCTGGTCAACACCAGCGTGGCCAGGCTACCGAACAAGGACAGCAACAACACACCCAGCAGCATGAGCCAGACCTGGCGGATCAGTGACATGGTTGACTCCTGCCCAACATCAGAAAAACCCCTCGCCCTGTACCCGGGCCAATGCATCGCGCCAACGCGACAAGCGTACCGTGGGGTCGCCCGCGCTGGTGCTGCCCACGCCCTGCCACAGCCCTTCGCTGTTGAAACTGAACACCGGCGTCAGGTCCGGCCGCTGCGAAGCGGGGCGGATGTCGTTCACCAGGTTGTCCAGGATCGCCGGCTCGGCGTCTGGCGCAGCGTAATACGCCAGCACCATGTGCGCCTGCACGGCCTGCGCATCGAGCCGGGCGCGCACATACACCAGGCGCAGGCGCGCTATCGGCACGCCCATGGCAGCCAGGGTGAAGTACTTGGCGATGGCATAGTCCTCGCAGTCGCCCGCGCCGGCCTCCAGCAACTGCAAGGGCGTGGCCCAGAAGTCTTCCTGGCCCCAGACCTCAAGATCGGTCTTGAAACGAATGCGCCGGTTGTAGAACTGGTTCACCTGCTGCAGCCGGGCAGCGTCGTCCAGCGACTGGCCGGCCTGGATCAACCCTTGCAACGCCGGCACGGCCGCACTGGCGCGCGCGCCCAGCCGCTGCGCGGCCTGGGCCATGCGCTCGCCGTCCCAGGCCAACGCCTGCGACAGGCACAGCATGAGCGCCGCACACCACGCCAGCCAACCCGGGCCGAGCAGGCTGCGCCCGGCGCTGGCGAGGCCGCGCGCCACCAGGGCGCTGATGGGCAATGTGAGGTTCAAAGTGGGCTGTGCAGGCTTGATGAGCAGCGCGCGCAACCCTGCGCGCGCGGCCCGCCGGGCTGCTGCACTGGGCTTGGTCCAAGCCGCGCCTTGACTTAAGCCCAGCTCCCCACAGCACCGTGACCGAAGGCGCCGATGCCCGTTTTGCTACGGCAAGCGCGGCGCGCAAATGCGCCGCCATGACCCGGCATATCAAATGGCTGCATAGGCGCTGCCCGGTATACTCGAATGCCGTTGCGACCACGCTTGTGC
>JAYUHT010000025.1:0-7465 GCA_043766725.1 Burkholderiales bacterium
CTGCCGAACAATGTGCGCAGTTTCTCGCCCACCATTTCAATGATGGCGCGAAAGTCGAGCGAGCCGGCCATGCCTTGCTGAATGCTGTTGATCACCGCCAACTCGGCCTGGGCCTGCTGCAACAACGCCGCCTGCGCGGCGGCCGTGCCCTCCAAGGGCTCTGCGCGCGCAGCGGGGCTGAGGCTTTTCTTGCGGGGTGGGGGCACGCTTGAAACCTTGATGCGGGCGGGTGGACGCACGCTGCTGTGCAGTCTACCGGGCAGCGCCAAGAGCTCGGACACTGGCGTTCATGCCGGGTTCGTTCGATGGCAGCCTCAACTTGCGGGAAAATGCGCGCTCAAGCACCCCACGGCACCGAGCCATGACCGCCAGAACCCTGTACGACAAACTCTGGGACGACCATGTCGTCCACACCGAAGAAGACGGCACCGCCACGCTGTACATCGACCGCCACCTGGTGCATGAGGTGACCAGCCCGCAAGCCTACGAAGGGCTGCGCCTGGCCGGGCGAAAAGTGTGGCGCGTGAGTTCGGTGGTGGCCACGGCTGACCACAACACGCCCACCACGGGCTGGGCCGACGGCTACAACGGCATCAAAGACGCCATCAGCAAGCTGCAAATCACCACGCTCGATAGCAACATCGCCGCGCACGGTGCGGCCGCGTTCTTTCCGTTCCTCGACAAGCGCCAGGGCATCGTGCATGTGATCGGGCCCGAGCAGGGCGCCACCTTGCCGGGCATGACGGTGGTGTGCGGCGATTCGCACACCAGCACGCACGGTGCCTTTGGCGCGCTGGCGCATGGCATTGGCACGAGCGAGGTCGAACATGTGCTGGCCACGCAAACGCTGCTGGCCAAGAAAGCGAAGAACCTGCTCATCAAGGTGGAAGGCGCGTTGCCGCGCGGCTGCACGGCCAAGGACATTGCGCTGGCGGTCATCGGCCGCATCGGCACCGCCGGCGGCACGGGCAGCACGATCGAATTTGCCGGCTCGGCGATTCGCGCGCTGAGCATGGAAGGGCGCATGACGCTGTGCAACATGGCCATCGAGGCCGGTGCGCGCGCCGGCATGGTGGCGGTGGACGACAAGACGCTTGAGTATGTGAAAGGCCGGCCCCTGGCACCCAAGGGCGTGGAGTGGGACGTGGCCGTGGCGCAATGGCGCGGCCTGCACAGCGACCCGGGCGCAAAGTTTGACGCGGTGGTGGAATTCGACGCCGCCCAGGTGCGCCCGCAAGTCACCTGGGGCACCAGCCCGGAGATGGTGCTGTCGATCGAAGACCGGGTGCCCGACCCCGACAAGGAAAAAGACCCCGTCAAACGCGGCGCCATCGAGCGCGCCCTGGTCTACATGGGCCTGGCGCCGAACAAGGCGATTGCCGACATCCGCATCGACAAGGTCTTCATCGGCTCGTGCACCAACAGCCGCATCGAAGACCTGCGCGAAGCCGCCGCGGTGGTGCGGCGGGTCGGCGGGAAAGTTGCCGCAAACGTTAAACTGGCGCTGGTGGTGCCGGGCTCGGGATTGGTGAAGGCGCAGGCCGAAGCCGAGGGGTTGGACAAGATTTTCAAGGCTGCCGGTTTTGAATGGCGCGAGCCGGGCTGCTCGATGTGCCTGGCCATGAATGCCGACAGGCTGGAGCCCGGCGAGCGCTGTGCCTCTACCAGCAACCGCAATTTCGAAGGCCGCCAGGGCGCGGGCGGCCGCACGCACCTGGTCAGCCCGGCGATGGCCGCCGCGGCGGCCTTGCAGGGGCACTTTGTTGATGTGCGCCGCATTGCCTGAACACGCTCAAGAGACCTTCCTCATGCAAGCTTTCACCGTACACAAGGGCCTGGTTGCCCCGTTGGACCGCGAGAACGTTGACACCGACGCGATCATTCCCAAGCAGTTCCTGAAGTCAATCCAACGTTCGGGCTTCGGCCCCAACCTGTTCGACGCATGGCGCTACCTTGACAAAGGCGAGCCCGGACAGCCCGACGTGGCGCGCAAGCCCAACCCCGATTTCGTGCTCAACCAGCCGCGCTACCAAGGCGCTTCCGTGCTGTTGGCGCGGCGCAATTTCGGCTGCGGGTCGAGCCGGGAACACGCACCCTGGGCGCTCGACCAATACGGCTTTCGCGCCTTGATCGCGCCCAGTTACGCCGACATCTTTTTCAACAACTGCTACAAAAACGGCCTGCTGCCCGTGGTGCTGCCCGAGGCCCAGGTGGCGCGGCTGTTCGACGAGGTGCTGGCCTTTCCCGGCTACAGCCTGACGGTGGACTTGCCGCGCCAGGTGGTGGTCAAGCCCGATGGCCAGGAGTTGCCGTTCGAGGTGCAGGCCTTTCGCAAGTACTGCCTGGTGAATGGCTTCGACGACATCGGGCTCACCTTGCGCCATGCCGAAAAGATCAAGGCCTTCGAGGCTGAACGCCTGGCGCGCATGCCCTGGTTGGCGCAGAGGCTTCTCTGAAACGTTAAGAAGACAATCTCATGAAAATTGCAGTCTTGCCGGGTGACGGCATCGGCACCGAAATCGTTGCCGAAGCGGTGAAGGTCTTGGGCGCACTCGACCTGAAGTTCGAACTGGAGCACGCGCTGGTGGGTGGCGCGGCCTACGAGGCCCATGGTTACCCCTTGCCTGACAGCACATTGAAGCTGGCGCAGGCAGCCGACGCGATTTTGTTCGGCGCCGTGGGCGACTGGAAGTACGACAAGCTCGAACGCGCACTGCGGCCGGAACAAGCCATCCTGGGCCTGCGCAAACACCTGGGCCTGTTCGCCAACCTCCGCCCGGCGATCTGCTACGAGGAGCTGACGCAGGCGTCATCGCTGAAGCCCGAGCTGGTATCCGGCCTGGACATCCTCATCATCCGCGAGCTCACCGGCGACATTTACTTCGGCCAGCCGCGCGGCCGCCGCACCGCCGTGGACGGCCACTTCCCAGGTGCCGAAGAAGCCTTCGACACCATGCGCTACAGCCGCCCGGAAGTCGAACGCATTGCCCACGTGGCCTTCCAGGCGGCGCGCAAACGCGGCAAAAAGCTGACCAGCGTGGACAAAGCCAACGTGCTGGAAACCTTCCAGTTCTGGAAAGACGTGGTTACCGAAGTGCATGCGCAATACCCCGACGTGAAGCTCGACCATATGTACGTTGACAACGCCGCCATGCAACTGGTGAAGGCGCCCAAGGCGTTCGATGTGGTCGTCACCGGCAACATGTTCGGTGACATCCTGTCTGATGAGGCGGCCATGCTCACCGGTTCGATCGGCATGCTGCCTTCGGCATCACTCGACGCCAAGAACAAGGGCCTTTACGAGCCCAGCCACGGCAGCGCGCCCGACATCGCCGGCCAGGGCGTGGCCAACCCGCTGGCTACAATCCTCTCCGCTGCCATGATGCTTCGCTACACCCTCACCCAAGTTCAGGCCGCAGACCGCATCGAGTCTGCGGTTCGCGCCGTGCTGGCTTCAGGCCTGCGCACGGCCGACATCTGGTCGGCGGGAACGCAGCGTGTGGGCACGGTGGCGATGGGCGACGCGGTGGTGGCTGCGCTCACTGCTGGCGCAACCACCAAAACGATCACCAAAAGCTGACAGCTCAGGTTTCGTTTCGCCCCAACCCTGGATCCCGGCGACGCGAGCCGGGCAAGCCAAGGGATCCAGGCACAACTGGAAAGGCGCTTTAGAGATGGCACTCGCACAACAACCTTTGGTCGGCCTGGTCGGCTGGCGTGGCATGGTCGGCTCGGTCTTGCTTGACCGCATGCAGGCCGAAGGCGACTTCGGCTTGATCGAGCCGATGTTCTTCTCCACCAGTAGCCCCGGCGGCAAAGCCCCGGCGCAGGCCCGCAACGAGGCCGTGCTGCGCGACGCGAACGACATGGCACAGCTCAAGCGCTGCGAAATCATCATCACCGCGCAGGGCGGCGAGTACACCAAAGCGGTCTACCCGCAACTGCGCGCCGCGGGCTGGAAGGGCTACTGGATCGATGCGGCCAAGACGCTGCGCATGCAGGATGACGCGGTCATCGTTCTCGACCCGGTTAACCTGAACGTCATCAAAAACGCGCTGGCCAAGGGCGGGCGCGACTTCATCGGCGGCAACTGCACCGTGAGCTGCATGCTGATGGGCGTGGGGGCCTTGTTCAAGGCCGATTTGGTGGAATGGATGACGGCCACCACCTACCAGGCGGCCTCGGGCGGCGGCGCGCAGCACATGCGCGAGTTGCTCATGCAGTACGGCACATTGAATGCCGCGGTGCGCGGGCTGCTCGACGATCCGGCCTCGGGCATTCTTGAAATCGACCGCGTCGTGGCGGCGCAGCAACGCGGCATGAGCGCGCAGGAAACGGCCAACTTCGGCGTGCCGCTGGGTGGCAGCCTGATTCCCTGGATCGACGCCGACCGCGGCGACGGCACCAGCCTGGAGGAGTGGAAGGGCGGCGCTGAGACCAACAAGATCCTCGGCCGCGGCGCAGGCTTCGGCACCGAGCCGGTGCCCATCGATTCGATTTGCGTGCGCGTGGGTGCCATGCGCTGCCACAGCCAGGCGCTGACCATCAAGCTCAAGCACGACGTGCCGCTGGCCGACGTGGAAACGCTGATTGCCAACGACAACACCTGGGCGCACCTGGTGCCCAACACCAAGGAAGCCACGCTGCAGCAGCTCACCCCGGTGGCGGTGACGGGCACCATGAACATACCGGTCGGGCGGGTGCGCAAGCTGGCGCTGGGCCCGCAATATCTGGGTGCCTTTACCATCGGCGACCAGTTGCTGTGGGGCGCGGCCGAGCCACTGCGGCGCATGTTGCGCATACTGTTGGAAGGCTGAGGCCGCAGCCGCGTAGGGGGCGCTTTGGTGCCCTGGGGCCGGTGCCGGCACCCAATCAAAGCGCGGAAACAGTGCTGTTTCCGCCGCAATGTCAGCCTTTGCATGAGCTTGTCACACTATATGCTTGATGCTATTGTGATTTCTGTCGCACTGGGGTTAGCCCGCCGGGTTGGCCTGCGCGCAGAGGTTGTCGTGGGTCGGCCTGTGCGGGCTACAGTGCCTGCCGGCTGGATTTGGGAGACGCCTTGAAAGATCGCACCTTGAATGCTGCCCGACATGCTCTGCATGCCGTGGCCCTGGCCACGCTGGCCTTGAGCGCGGGCCAAGTTGCCGCGCTGGGCCTGGGCCGAATGGTCGTTCAGTCAGCCATTGGCGAGGCCATGCGCGCCGAGATCGACGTCAACAGCATGACGCCCGAAGAGGCCGCCACGCTGCGCTTGCGCGTGGCGCCGGTTGAGGTTTATCGCGCCGCAGGCGTTGAATACAACCCGGTGATGGCGCAAACGCAGGTCAGCCTGCAGCGTCGCGCCGACGGCCGGCCCTACCTGCGCCTGACCAGCGACCGCGCCGTGCAGGAACCGTTTGTCGATGTGATTCTTGAGCTGAATTGGTCCAACGGCCGGTTGATGCGCGAGTACACGCTGCTGTTCGACCCGCCAACGCAGCGCAACCAGGCGGCTGCGCCCGCGCCTGCGGCCGCGCCGATCATCTCTGCAGCCCCGGCGGCACCCGCACCTATCCCTGTACCTGCACCGCCCCCAGCCGCGCCTGCCGCCACGCCAGCGCCAGAGCGTGTGGCCGCCAAGCCTGCGCCTGCAGCCAGCCCTGCCGCGGCAGCGCAGGCCGCGCCTGTCCCCAGTGAATACCGCGTGCGAGCGGGGGATTCACTGAGCCGCATCGCCCAGCGCCAGGCACGCCGCGGGGTGTCGCTCGAACAGATGTTGGTGGCCTTGCAGCGCGCCAACCCTGATGCGTTCGTCGAAGGCAACATGAACCGCCTGCGTGCCGGCACGGTGCTCAATGTGCCGGCTGGCGAAACAGCGGGTCAGATTCCCCAGAACCAGGCGCGAGAAGTCATCCGGGCGCATAGCGCCGACTTCCAGGCCTATCGCCAGCGTCTGGCAGGTGGCGTCGCCACGGCCAAGGTTGACGATCGCCCGCGCCAGGCCAAGGGGCAAGTCGCTGCCAAGGTGGACGACCGCAAACCAGCCCCGTCAGCCAGCGCCGACAAGTTGACCCTGGCCCAGGGCGCGGCACGTTCGGCGTCTTCGGTTGAATCGAAGATTTCGCGCGACAGCGCCAAGAAAGACGAAACCAATCGCCTGGCCGAGTTGTCGCGCAACGTCGAAGAACTGAAGAAGATCCAGGCCGCCTCGGGCGCCGCGCCAGTGGTGGCCGCTGCGCCGGCGGTCAAGGCCAGCGCTGCGCCCGCCGCAGCGCCCGTGACCCCGCCGGCAGCCGCGCCAGCCGTGCCCGCGCCGATGGTGCCTGCGGCGCCCGCCGTGGCGGTGCCCACCCCGGCGCCGCCGCCGGTGGTCGTGGCTGCAGCCTCCGTGGCCCCGCCAAAACCAGCACCCGCAGCCACGCTGGCCAGCGCGCCAGCGCGCCCGGCACCGGCGGTGGCCAAGGCCTCTGCCCCGGCTGTGCCCAAACCCCCGGTTCCAGCGGTTGACGAACCCGGCCTGCTCGACAGCCCGTGGGTCTTGCCCGCAGCCGGCGTGTTGGCCGCCTTGCTGGCCGCTTTTGGCGCCTACCGTTTGCGTGGCCGCCTGCGCAAGGCCGGTGGCGAAACCTCGTTCCTGGAAAGCCGCCTGCAACCTGATTCGTTCTTTGGAGCCAGCGGCGGCCAGCGCATCGACACCCGCGATGTGGCCACGGCCACATCGGCTGCCAACTCGCCGTCGTCGATGAGCTATTCGCTCAGCCAGCTCGACGCGATCGGTGACGTCGACCCCGTGGCCGAGGCCGATGTCTACCTGGCCTATGGCCGCGACCTGCAAGCCGAAGAAATCCTCAAAGAGGCGATGCGCACCACGCCCGACCGCATGGCCGTGCGCACCAAGCTGCTGGAGGTGTATGCCAAACGGCGCGACACCAAGGGCTTCGAACTGCTGGCCACACAGTTGTATTCGCTCACCACCGGGCGCGGCGAAGACTGGGACAAGGCGCAGGAATTGGGCCGGCAGATCGACCCCGACAACCCGTTGTACGAGCCGGGCGGCCAGCCGGCGGCCATGAACGGCCAGGCCGAGCCGCCGCCGGAGCCGCTGGGCGCCAGCACCATGCCGCAGTCGGTGATGCCCGGCGCGGCCGAGCACGAAGTTGCGGCCGTGGCGCAGCAGGCTGGGCCCCTGGGCGGGCTTGATCTTGATCTCGATCTCGATTTGACGCCGCAGCGCGGTGCATCGCGCAGCCAGGCGTTCGCCCCGGCCGATGTGACGCAGGCCTTCAACACGCGGGCCGAGCTCAACAACGGCGACGCGCTGGAAATTGACCTCGGCGCCATGGGCGGTGCGGCGGCCGCTGACCAGGCCGGCGCCATCGATTTCGACCTCGGCTCGATCTCGCTGGATCTCGATGCACCGGAATCAGAGTCGCCACCGATTTCGCGTTTCGATTCCAGGCTGCCAGAGCTGCCCGACCTGCCA
>JAYUHT010000026.1:0-2804 GCA_043766725.1 Burkholderiales bacterium
CCACCGCCTCGCTGCTCGGGCCGGGCGTGTGCTGGCCGGTCTCGTTGA
The DNA here is from genome assembly GCA_043766725.1 of Burkholderiales bacterium. Classification (GTDB taxonomy): domain Bacteria; phylum Pseudomonadota; class Gammaproteobacteria; order Burkholderiales; family Burkholderiaceae_C; genus Rubrivivax. The sequence continues at coordinate 49 of JAYUHT010000026.1, forward strand.
AGTTCTGATAGGCCTGTGGATCAAGCCGTTTGCTCCAGTCGGTGCGCATCAACACCCAGGCGCCGGCCGGGATGCGGCCGTGTGCGGCCTCGAAGGCTTCAATGTCGGCCACAGTGAGCAAATAGTCCGGGTCTTGCTGGGCTTGCAAGTGGCAGTCGATCACACAGGCCGGCGCCACGAAATGCTGCACCGGAATCGTGTCCACCGCGTTGTTCGGCAAGTGCCGCCCGCTGATCCAGTGGATCGGCGCATCGAAGTGCGTGCCGGTGTGTTCGCCGCAGGAAAAATTGTTCCAGTACCAGCCCGGGCCACGCTCGTCGTAACGGCTGACTTCTTCAATTCGGAACGGCCAGCACTGGCCCATTTCGGGCGGCAATGCAATCTGCGGAAATTCCGGTGTTAACGTTTGCGTCAAGTCAATGACGCGGATGCCGCCGCTGTGCAGCGCGCCGGCCAGGGCGGCCAGGATTTGTGAATTGTTCATGTGCTATGTGGGCCCCTCGGCCGGTGGGTACATCGGCCGATCCCCCGAGGGGATGCGGGCCGGCTTGGGAGCGGCCCGGCGCTCGGCCCGCCGCATGGACGCTGACACAGGTCGCATCATGTTCCTGCAGCCAACTCGCGTTCCAACACCCTGGGGTCGTCGCGCCAGCGTTCCAGCCATTCCTGCGCCACATCACCCGGGTACACGTCTTCCACGCCGTCACGCAGGGCTTTGACGATGGCGCCGGCCAAGGCTTCTGGCGTGAGCTTGGGTGGCGGCAAGTTCTGGTTCCACTCATCGTCGATCGGGCCGGGGAAGACGTTCACCACGCGGATGCCGGCCGGGCGCATTTCGGCGCGCAGGCATTGCGCCAGCGAATGCGCCGCCGCCTTGCTGGCCGAGAACGTGCCGTGCGGCGGGAAGTTGGCCAGCGCGTAGATCGACAGCAGGTTGACCCACGCCGTGGCGTGCGCCGTGCCATCAGCGGCGCGGCCCTTGAGCGCGGGGCCGAATTCCTGCGCCAGGCGCAGCAGGCCGAAGTAGTTGATGTCCATCTCGGCGCGCGCCACGTCGGTGCCGCGGCGCGCGGCAATGCCGAATGTGCGGTGCAGTTCAGCGTTGTTGATGACGATGTCCACCTTGCCGCCAATGCTGCCCGCCAGCTCGGTGACCGAGCGGCCATTGCTCAGGTCCAGCGGCACCAGGCTGACTTGCGGCAAGGCGCTGATGTCAGCCATGCCCGGCATCTGCTTCCAGGGCTCGGCATGGCCCACCCACACCACTTCAGCGCCAGCCTTGACGAGTGCGTGCACCAGTGCCTGGCCGACCGCTGTTTTGCCATCAGTCACCAACACCTTGCGGAACTTCGGGTCGCTGCTCATTTCGCGCAGCATCTTGTCGTCGGCCATGTTGGGGGTCTCCAATTCGGGGAAGGCAATCACCACGGCGCGGCCCGCGCGGTCGAGCCGTGCGCCGACGCGCACGCGCTGGGGCTGGCTGCCCACGTCGCCATGCAGATGCACCATCAGCGTGGGGCCGGCATCAAGCCGCACCAGGCCCAACCGCCAGGGCAGGCGTTCGCGGAAGAACAGGTCGTTGCTGTGGTGCAGCGTGGTCGCAGCGAGAAGCTGACCAGCGCCGCTTTGCGGCTGCCACCTCAGCCACGCTGAGAGGCAAGCGTGGCAGGCTTCGCGCGGCGGGTACTGCACGGCAGCGCAGTCTTGGCACACCTGCAACTCGAAGCGGCCTTCGGCGGCGGCCACCGTCAAGCCCATGGCCGTGCGGCTGCGGGCCCAGGGCGGCAGGTTGATTTGCGGCGTGCGCAGGATGGGGTTCTTGCGCGGCGGCTTCATCAAGGGCATGGTCATCGTGATTTACCCAGAATCGCGGCGGCGGTACAAAGACAGCGGTCATACGTGACCATGCCGAAGCCGCCCACCATGCCGAGCTGCGCGCCACTGACGGCACGGCCCGTGGCCTGATCAGTGAGCTGGCGGATCGCTTCGGTCACACCCATGAACCCGCCCGCCGCACCGGCCTGGCCGCTGGAAAGTTGGCCGCCCGAGGTGTTGATGGGGAAGCTGCCATCAAACGTTAGGCTGTGTGCACGCAGAAACTCAGGCCCTTCGCCCTTTGCGCAGAAGCCCAGGTCTTCGGCCTGGGTCATCACGATCACCGGGTAGTCGTCATAGGCTTGCAGGAAGCCGATGCAGGCGGGCTGGGCCTCGGCCATGGCATAAAGCTCGGGCAAGTCAACCCTCCAGCCGCCGCGTTCCATCACCGGGTCGTCACTGAAAGCGTTATGGCGCTCGATGGCGCCGCGCAGCGTGGCAAAGGGCAGGCCCAGATCGCGCGCCCGCTCATCACTCATCACCAAGAAAGCTTCAGCGCCGGCGCAAGGCATGACGCAATCGAACAGGTGAATCGGGTCGGCAATCGGCCTTGCAGCAATGTACTCGTCTAACGTTAATGTCTTCTTGAACACGCGCGAACCATAGGCCAGTGCGTTGCGCCGCTGCGCCACGCAGATGCGGCCGAAGTCTTCGCGCGTGGCGCCGTACTTGGCCATGTAGTGTGCGGTGATGAAGGCGAAGATGGCATTCGGCCCGCCGGAGCCGTAGGGGTAGGTGGCGTCGCGCGCAAAGCCGCTGAAGCTGCCCAGCATGAGGCGGAACGAATCGACCTGGTTGGTGTCGGCCGCCACGCAGGCCACGATGCTGGCGTCGCCCGCCTGCACGGCGCGCGCGGCGCGGCGCAGCGCCATCACGCCGCT
>JAYUHT010000027.1:0-7438 GCA_043766725.1 Burkholderiales bacterium
GCGTGACACGGTGTCGTTGCAGGTGGCGCTGAAGAACGCGCTGCGCCAGGCGCCCGACTGCATCTTGATCGGCGAGATCCGCGACCGCGAAACCATGACGGCAGCGATCTCGTATGCGCTGTCGGGCCACCTGGTGCTGGCCACACTGCACGGCAACAACAGCTACCACGCGCTGGGCCGCATCCTGTCGTTCTACACACCCGAATCGCGCCCGGCCTTGCTCAGCGACCTGGCTTCGGGCCTGCGCGCCATCGTCTCGCAGCGGCTGCTGCGCGCCACCGTGGGCGGGCGCGTGCCGGTGGTGGAAGTGCTGCTCAACACCAAGCTGGTGGCCGAACTGATCGAACGCGGTGACCTGCAACAGGTGAAAGAGGCGATGGAGAAGTCGATGGCCGAAGGCTCCATCACTTTCGAACAAGAGATTGCCCGGCTCATAAACAGCGGCACCATCACGCGCGACGAAGGCATGGCGCATGCCGACTCACCCACCAACCTGATGTGGCGGCTCGAAAACGAAGCCGCGCCGGCCAAGGCCACCGCGCCAAAGGCCGAGGAATCCGAAACCGCCACCTTCACCGACATCACGCTCGACGTGCACCCCGAAGACAAGAACGCCAACCCGGCCATGCCCTGGGCACGCCGATGAACGAAGCCCTCAGGCTGGCTGAAGCGTTGATCGCGCGGCGCAGCGTCACGCCTGAGGACGCCGGCTGCCAGGAACTCATCGCCCAGCGGCTGCAACGCGCCGGCTTTGAGTGCGAGCACCTGCCCAGCGGTCCGGCAGGCGCGCGCGTGAGAAACCTCATGGCACGCCGTATGGGTGCCCGCCCCGGCCTGGCCGTGGCCTTTGCCGGCCACACCGATGTGGTGCCCACCGGCCCGCTGGAACGCTGGGCCAGTGACCCTTTCGTGCCCAGCCACCGCAACGGCATGCTGCATGGCCGCGGCGCGGCCGACATGAAAACATCGGTGGCCGCCATGGTGGTGGCGGCCGAAGAATTCGTTGCCGCCCAGCCGCAGCATGCCGGCAGCATCCACTTCCTGCTCACCAGCGATGAAGAGGGCCCCGCGCTCGACGGCACCGTGCGCATGGTGGAATGGTTTGAAGCACGCAATGAACGGTTAGATGCTTGCATCGTGGGCGAGCCCACGTCGGTCAAGCAGCTCGGCGACATGGCCAAGAATGGCCGCCGCGGCACGCTGTCGGGCAAGCTCACGGTGCGCGGCGTGCAGGGCCATGTGGCCTACCCGCACCTGGCGCGCAACCCCATCCATCAGTTCGCACCCGCGCTGGCCGAACTGGCCGCCACCCAGTGGGACGCCGGCAGTGTTTTCTTCCCGCCCACCACCTGGCAGGTGAGCAACCTCCACGCCGGCACCGGCGTGGGCAACGTCATTCCTGGCGAGCTGGTGGTTGATTTCAACTTCCGCTTTTCCAACGCAAGCACGGCCTCAGGTTTGCGCACGCAGGTTGAAGAACTGTTGCGCCGCCATGGCCTCGAATTCAACATCGCCTGGGTGCTCGGCGGCGAGACCTTCATCACCCCGCCCGGCAGCTTAAGTGAAGCGTTAACCCAGGCGATCCAGCAGCACACCGGCCTGACACCAGAACTGTCTACCACCGGCGGCACGTCAGACGGGCGCTTCATCCGGCGCATCTGCACCCAGGTGGTCGAGTTCGGCCCCATCAACGCCAGCATTCATGCGGTGGATGAGTACGTGCCGGTGGCCAGCATCGAGCCGCTGAAGAACATTTACCGCGGCACGCTGGAGCGTTTATTGACATGACGCTCATCGAGATCATCGAGCGCGCATGCGCCCGCCTCGACCAGGCGGGCGTTTCGTTTGGGCATGGCACGAGCAACGCTTTCGATGAAGCGGTGTGGCTGGTGCTGTGGCGCCTGGGCCTGCCGCTGGATGACCTGGATGGCGTGGCGCAGCGCGGCCTGGCCGCAGCAGAAATTGCCAGCGTCACCGCATTGATCGACGAACGCATCCGCGGCCGCAAGCCCGCCGCCTACCTCACCGGCGAAGCCTGGCTGCAAGGCGTGCCGTTCTTCATCGACGAACGCAGCATCGTGCCGCGTTCGCTCATTGCCGAAGTGCTGGCCGAAGACACGCTCGATGCCTGGCTGCCCGCTGGCCCGGCCCGGGTGTTGGACTTGTGCACCGGCAACGGCAGCCTGGCCGTGCTGGCGGCCCTGGCCTGGCCGCAAGCCAGCGTGCTGGCCACTGACCTGAGTACCGATGCGCTTGCGCTGGCGGCGCTCAACGTTGCCCGCAACGGCCTGAGTGCACGCATCACCCTTAAGCAAGGCGACGGCCTGGCCGCCGCAACAGGGCGCTTCGAGCTGATCTTGTGCAACCCGCCCTATGTCAACACCACCGCCATGGCCGCCCTGCCGGCTGAATACCGCGCCGAGCCGCGGTTGGCGCTGGCAGGTGGGGCTGACGGCATGGACTTCATCCGCCCGCTGCTCAAAAACGTTAGAGATCACTTGGCGCCCGGTGGCGCCTTGGTGCTTGAAATCGGCCACGAGCAGGCCCACTTCGAAGCCGCCTTTCCCGCACTGTCGCCGCTGTGGCTGAGCACCAGTGCAGGTGACGAGCAGGTGCTGCTGCTGGAACAGGCCTCATGGCCTGCATTGAGAGAAACGCCTTGATCCAACTTCGCAACCTCACCCTGCGCCGCGGCGTCAAGGTCATCCTCGAACAGTGCAACCTCACTTTGCAGCCGGGTGAAAAAGTCGGCCTGGTCGGGCGCAACGGCGCCGGCAAGACCTCGCTGTTCGGGCTGCTCACCGACCGGCTGCATGCCGATGCGGGCGACGTGGACGTGCCGGCGCGCTGGCGCATCGGCGAGGTGTCGCAGTCGATGCCGGAAACCACCGTCAGCGCCACCGACTTCGTGCTGCAAGGCGACCTGCCGCTGGTGGAAGCGCAAGCCGCGCTCGACGCCGCCGAAGCCGCCGACGACGGCCACGCCATGGCCGAAGCGCACATGCTGCTCGATGAAGCCGGCGCCTTCGACGCGCGCTCGCGCGCGCAAGCGCTGCTGCTGGGCCTGGGCTTCAAGAGCGCGGAACTCGACGCCCCAGTGAACAGCTTTTCAGGTGGCTGGCGCATGCGCTTGCAGCTCGCCCGTGCGCTGATGTGCCCGGCCGACCTGATGCTGCTTGACGAGCCCACCAACCACCTCGACCTCGACGCCCTGGTGTGGCTGGAAAACTGGCTGCAGCGCTACACCGGCATGCTGATCATCATCAGCCACGACCGCGAATTCCTCGACGCCATCACCCGCGTGACCGTGCACCTCGAAGAACGTCAACTCAATCGTTACGGCGGCAACTACACGGTGTTTGAAGAGATGCGCGCCGAACGCCTGAGCCAGCAAGGCGCGGCCTTCGCGCGCCAGCAAGACAAGATCGCCCACCTGCAGCGCTTCATCGACCGCTTCAAGGCCAAGGCCAGCAAGGCGCGCCAGGCGCAAAGCCGGGTCAAGGCATTGGAACGCATGGAGCGCCTGGCGCCCGCGCTGACCGCCAGCGACTTCGAATTCGAGTTCCGCGATCCGGCCAACCTGCCGAATCCGATGCTGGTGCTTTCCGATGTCGCGGTGGGCTATGGCAAGACCGTGATCGTGCGCAACGTCAATCGCACCGTGCTGGCCGGCCAGCGCATTGGCGTGCTGGGGGCTAACGGTCAAGGTAAGTCAACGCTCGTCAAGACCATCGCGCACGAACTCAAGCTCATCAGCGGTGAGGTGACCGAGGGCAAGGGCCTGGCCATCGGCTACTTCGCGCAGCAGGAAATGGATTTGCTCAGCGCCGACGACACGCCGCTGCAACGCATGGTGCGCCTGGCGCGCGACGTCAGCCCCAACGCGCGTGAGCAGGAGTTGCGCGACTTTCTCGGCCGCTTCCGTTTCGTCGGCCCCATGGTCAACCAGACCGTCGGTACGCTGAGCGGCGGCGAGCGCGCGCGCCTGGTGCTGGCCACCATCGTGTGGCAGCGCCCCAACCTGCTGCTGCTTGACGAGCCCACCAACCACCTCGACCTGAACACCCGCGAAGCGTTGTCATTGGCGCTGAACGAATTCGAAGGCACCGTGATGCTGGTGAGCCACGACCGCGCGTTGTTGCGCGAGGTGTGCGACGAGTTCTGGCTCGTCACCCGCGGCGGCGTGGAGCCGTTCGATGGTGACCTGGACGATTACCAGAAGTGGCTGCTGGAACAGTCTCGTGCAACGGCCAAGGCGGCGCAGGCGGCCGGTGCTGTACCCGCCGTGGTGGCAGCCGCAACGCCGCCGCCCGCCACAGCGGCGCCCAGGCGCGAAGATCGCAAGGCCAGTGGCCAGGCGCGCGCCAAGCAGGCCGAAGCCACGCGCCCCTTGCGCAACCGTTTGGCAGCGATCGAACAGCAACTGGCAAAGTGGGCCGCCGAGCGCAGCACGCTCGAAGCCGAAATGGCGCAACCCGGCCTGGCTGCTTCGCGCCTGGCCGAGGCGGGCAGGCGCATCAAGCAATTGGGCGACGACACCGCCCGCGCCGAAGACGATTGGCTGGCTGCCAACGCGCAACTCGAAGCGCTGAGCAACGCAACCACCAGGCCCTAGCCTGCCCGCACGCCCGAGCGCAATGGCGCGCGTGTTTAACTTGTCACGATTCGTTGCCAACACCCCCCGCACACCGGGGGGGAGCCCCCCTGAGCAAGCGGGGCGCGGCCCCACTCTGCGAGGCCCCCCGATGCTCAAATCCGCCGGTCTCGCGCAGGCATGCCTGTGCACGAAGCGGTTTGATTTCCCCCCATCACGTACCTCCCAGGGATAGCAATGAGCACAGTCAACGGTACCAGCGGCAACGACACCCTCAACGGCACCAGCAGCGCAGACACCATCAACGCGGGATCGGGTAACGACACGGTCTATGCGGGTGACGGCAATGACAACGTTGACGCTGGCTCCGGCAACGACATCGTCGACGGCGGCAGTGGCTCGGACAGCATCGACGGCGGCAGCGGCAATGACCTGCTGTTCGGTGGCCTGGGCACAGACTCGATCCTCGGCGGCAGCGGCACCGACATCATCTTCGGCGGCAGCGGTGCCGACATCATCGGCCTGCTGAGCGGTCGCTACGAATCGGGTTCGGAATCTGGCGGCGACACCATCTATGGCGATGGCTTCGACACCTATGCCAGCTATGTCTTGCTCGCGGGCAACACCACCACGCTGGTGCTCAGTTCCACCAGCAACGACATCATCTACGCCGGCAGCGGCAACGACTTGATATTCGGCGACCACGGCAACAACCTCTTCGGGCTGGGTTGTGGCGGCAACGATGTCATCTACGCCGGCCAGGGCAGCGACACCGTTTTCGGCGAAGGCGGCAACGACACCATCCGCGGCGAGCAGGGCGACGACATCCTTGACGGTGGTTCCGGCATCGACGACATCGGTGGTGGCGAAGGCAAGGACGTCGTCTTTGGTGGTGCAGGCGACGACAAGATTTCCGGCGGCGACGGCAAAGACACGCTGTACGGCGGCTCGGGCAACGACACCATCGGCAGCGTCGGCGACGCTTGCCGGCAGGACGAGGAAAACGGCAAGGACGTGATCTTCGGCGACGGCCGTGAAAGCGCAGCCAACACAACCCTGGCCGCACCCGGCAACGACACCATCTACTCCGGCCGCGGCGCCGACATCATTTATGGCGACAGCGGCCAGGGCGGCAGCGTCGGCGGGATTGACCTCATCTACGGCGGCGGCGGCGCCGATCAGATCTTCGGCGAAGGCGGCAACGACAGGTTGTTTGGTGAAAAGGGCAACGACACCCTGAGCGGTGGCGCCGGCAACGACATCCTCAACGGTGGCCTGGGCGCGGACACGCTGACCGGCGGCACGGGCAATGACATCTTTGTCTACACCGCGAGCCAGACCAGTCACAACGATGACCATGACGGGGACGACGACGACCACGGACATGACGGCCATGAAGGGTATGACCATGGCGGCATGAGCAATTGGAGCGACTCCAATGCCTCGGCCCAGGACGTCATCACCGACTTCCAGGGCCTGAAGGATCCTGGCCTCGTGAGTGACGATGACAAGATCGACCTGACCCAACTCCTGGGCGTCACCGACCTGAAGTGGGGCGGCACCACCCCCACCGCCAACGGCGTTTGGGTCGTGCAAAGTGGTGGCAACACCTATGTGTATGCCGACATCAACGGCAACCCCGGCACGCCCGAACTGGCCATCAAATTGCTGGGCTTGCACAGCCTCACCAACAACGATTTCCTGGGTGTGGCCAACGCCAACGTGACCATCAACGCTGCTGGCACAACAGCGACGGGCAGCCTGACCGAGCTTGCCGACAATGCCGCCGGCGAAAACACAACGACGCTTTCAGCCGCCGGGGTGGTTGATTTCACCGACCCGGACTTCGGCAGCGTTCACTCGGCAAGCTTTGCCGCCCAAGGTGGCGGTGCGGGCTATGTCGGCAGCTTCACGCTGGGTGCGGTGAACGACACCACCACGACCGTGGGCTGGGCATTCAGTGTCAGCGACGGCTTGCTCGATCGTCTGGCCGCTGGCCAAACGGTGACGCAAAAGTATGACGTGACGATCAGCGACGGCGCCGGCGGCACAGCGGTGCAGACCGTGACGGTGAGCCTGACGGGCACCAACGACGCACCAACCATCACCGTGCTCGCCAGCACCGATGTGCTCGGCGCGGTCACCGAAGACGCCGCCCCCGCGACGCTGAGCGACACAGGCACGATCAATTTCATCGATGTCGACTTGATCGACGTGCACAGCACCAGTGTGGTCAAGTCCAGTGGCACCCTGGGCGGCACGCTGACGATGGGCGCGGTAAGCGAAAGTGCTGTGACCGACACTGGCACCGTGGGTTGGACCTACAACGTGGCCAACAGCGTGGTGCAGTACCTGGCCAACGGCCAGACCGCCACCGAGTCGTTCACCGTCACCATCAATGACGGCCACTCGGGCAGCGTGTCCCAGCTCGTCACCATCACCGTGACCGGCACCAACGACGCGCCCACCATCAGCGCGGCCGTGGCCAGCGCCGCCCTCACCGAAGACAGCCTGCCCACCAGCGCCACGGGCACCATCACCTTCGACGACCTGGACCTCACCGACGCCCACACCACCAGCGTGGCCACCACGCCCACCAACACCCTGGGCGGCACGCTCACGGCCAGCGTCACCGACGCGGCCACCGGCGCCGGCGACGGCACCGTGAGCTGGAACTACGCGGTCAACAACGCCGCCTTGCAGTACCTGGCCAACGGCCAGACCGTGACGGAGTCGTTCACCGTCACCATCAATGACGGCCACTCGGGCAGCGTGGCTCAGCTCGTCACCATCACCGTGACCGGCACCAACGACGCGCCCACCATCAGCGCGGCCGTGGCCAGC
>JAYUHT010000028.1:0-2790 GCA_043766725.1 Burkholderiales bacterium
CAGGGCGAGTTCGATTGCACGGTGTACCGCGACCATGCCGGCGGCGTGCACCTGGCGCTGCGCTGCGGCCACATCAGCGCCGAGCGCGAGGCCCTGGTGCGCGTGCACGAGCCGTTCACCAGCCTGGACATGCTGGAGCACCACGCCACGGGCCATTCGTGGCCGCTGCCGCAGGCGCTGGCGGCGCTGCAGGCCAGCTCGGGCGGCGTGGCGGTCTTGCTGAACTGCACGAGCGGCAGTGACGACTTGCTGGACAGGCTGCTGCCCAGTGAGCAACCCGCCCGTGCCAACGCCCCCCAGTACGACCTGCGCACCTACGGCATCGGCGCGCAAATTCTGCGCGACCTGGGTGTGGCACGCATGAAGCTGTTAGGCAGCCCGCGCCGCATGCCCAGCATGGCTGGCTACGGGTTGGAAGTGACCGGCTTTGCCAGCGCCGAGACCTGATCAACACCCACTGCACCATGCAACACGCCAACAAAGGCCAAGACGACGCACTCGATGGTGAAGGCCTGCGCATCGCCATCGTGCGCGCGCGCTACAACGACGCCATCACGCAACAACTGGAACAGGCCTGCCTGGCTGAGCTGGCGGCGCTGGGCGTGCGCCGGCGCGACATCGACAGCCACAGCGTGCCGGGCGCGCTCGAAATTGCGCAGGTGTTGAACCTGCTGGCCGAAGCCGGCAAGCATGACGCGCTGGTCGCGCTGGGCTGCGTGATCCGCGGCGAGACCTACCACTTCGAACTGGTGGCCAACGAAAGCGCCGCGGGCATCACGCGCGTGGCACTCGTCCATCAAGTGCCCATCGCCAACGCCATCCTCACCGTGGAAAACGAAGCCCAGGCTGAGGCCCGCATGCTGGACAAGGGCCGTGACGCCGCGCGCGTGGCGGTCGAGATGGCCAACCTGATGAACGAGTTGCTGTGACTGAACCTGTGCTGCCCCTGCCTTTGCCCGCTTCACCCCTTGTGCCACAGGACGCCGCCGCGCCGCCGCGCAAACGCCCGGCCAAGTCATCGCGCCGGCGCTCGCGCGAGATCGCCGTGCAAGGCCTGTACCAGTGGTTGATCAGCGCCTGCCCCTTGTCTGAACTGCAAGTGCACATGCGTGAGCAAGAAGGCTTTGACAAGTGCGACCAGGCCTACCTTGATGCGCTGCTGGCCGGCTGCACCGCAGACGCCGCCGCGCTCGACGCCGTGCTGGCGCGCCATGTCGACCGCAAGACCAGCCACTTGTCGCCGGTGGAGCATGCGATCCTGTTGATCGGCACGTTTGAACTCAAGTCATGCCTCAATGTGCCCTACCGTGTGGCGATCAACGAAGGCGTTGAACTGGCCAAGTCGTTCGGCGGCACCGATGGCCATAAATACGTGAATGGCGTGCTCGACAAGGCTGCTGCCGAGCTGCGCCCGGGCGAAGTGCGCAACGTGCGCGGCGCGCCGGCCTGAACGGCTCGCTGCGTCACGCTCAAGCCGGCCGCGGCTTGAAGGTGACGATCACCGCCGGCGGCACGCGCCCATCGGTGTCGCGCGGCAAGACCCGTGTCTTGTCGATCGCGCGCAGCACCGCTTCGTCCCAATCCGGGTTGCCGCTGCTCTTGACCAGGCGGCGCGACACCACCGTGCCGTCAGGCGCCAGGCGCACTTCCACGTCAGCCGCAGCGTTGCTGGCCACGCTTTCGGTGAACAGGATGTTGGGGAAGATGCGCGCCACCAGGCGCCCGGCGTAAGACGCTGAAGGCCCGGCGTCCTGGCTGGCCTGGCCTTGGGGCGCGGCGCCTGTGGCCGTGCCCGCGCCCACCTGGTTGAGCATGCGCTTCAAGTTTTCTTCACGCTGCCGCGCCAGCCGTTCGTCATCCAACCGCTGGCGTTCGCGCTCGGCGGCGGCTTCCTTGTCGCGCGCGATTTTCGGATCCGGCTTGGGCTCGACTTTGGCCACTGGTTTGGGCGCCGGTTTGACGAGTTTGGGCGGTTCCGGTTCAGGCTTTGGTTTGGGCGGTGGTGGCGCTGGCTTGGCTTTTTCAACCGCGATTTGCGCCTCACGCGGCGGCGGCGAGGGTGGTGGTGGCGCCGGTGCCAGCTTGGGCGTTGGCGGTGCCGGTGCTACTTGTGCCACTTGTGCCATCGGTGCCACCGGTGCCGGCGGCACCGCCAGTTGCGGCACGGCCGCCCACAGTTCGGCCGAGAACACGGCTTCTTGCTTGGTGCGCCAATGCAACGAGCCGCTAAGGGCCAACAGCAGGCCCGCATGCACCAGCACGGCCAAGGCGGCACCGCGCCCCAAGGCCATGTTGGCGCGCGGGCGCAAGGCATCGCGCGCGGGGTGAAACATCGAAGCCGCTGCGCTGTTCATCGCGTCAAGGGCTTTGCTTCACGGCCAGGCCCACGCGCTGCACGCCGGCGCGCTGCAACACGTCCATCACCTTCACCACGGCCTCGTATTTCACGTTGCGGTCGGCGCTGATGATCACCGGCACCTCGGCGTTGCCGCCTTGGGCCTGGCTCACCTTGGCCGCGAGTTGGCCCAGGGCCACCGCCGTGCCTTCCTTCTGGTCGACGCGCAGGCGCAATTTTTCATCCACGCCCACCACCACTTCCAGCACGCTGGGCGGGCGCACACGGGCCTTGCCCACGCTGGGCAGGTCGACCACGCCGGTGGTGATGAGCGGCGCGGTGACCATGAAGATGATGAGCAGCACCAGCATCACGTCGATGAACGGCACCATGTTGATTTCGTTCATGGCACGGCGCCGGCGCGCGCCACCGCGGGACATCACCGCAGCCATCTA
>JAYUHT010000029.1:0-2789 GCA_043766725.1 Burkholderiales bacterium
GCCGCGCAGGCGCGCGCGAACGCGGGGTTCTCGGACAGGAAACCGTAGCCGGGGTGGATGGCCTGCGCGCCACTGGCCTGGGCGGCGGCGATCACGCGCTCGATGCTCAGATAGCTGTCGCGTGCAGCGGACGCGCCAAGGTGCACGGCCACATCGGCCAGGCTCACATGGCGCGCCTGGCGGTCAGCGTCGGAATACACCGCCACGGTGCGCAGGCCCATGGCCTTGGCCGTGCGCAACACGCGACACGCGATCTCCCCGCGGTTGGCGACCAATAGCGTGTCGAACATCAGCCCTGCCTGGGGAAGATGCCCATGGTCTTGGCGATGATGCTCATCATCACTTCATCAGCCCCGCCGCCGATGCGGCCCAGGCGGCTGTCGCGCCAGAAGCGGTTGACGCGGGTTTCTTCGATGTAGCCCATGCCGCCCCAGAACTGAACGCACCAGTCGGCCACTTCGCAGGCCGTGCGCGCGCCCTTGAGCTTGACCATGCTGGCCAGTTGCGTCACGTCATGGCCGGCCACGTACAGCGCCACGGCCTTGTGGAACAGGGCGCCCACGGCTTCTACTTCGGTCTGCAACTCGGCCAGCTTGTAGTAGATGGTTTGCTGCTCCAACAGCGGCTTGCCGAAGGCCTGGCGTTCGCGCAGGTAGTCGATGGTTTCCTGAATGATGTGCTTGCTCTTTTGCCAGCCCGCGCCGGCCCACAGCCGTTCTTCCTGGAACTGCTGCATCTGGTAGGTGAAGCCCATGCCTTCCTCGCCGATGCGAAAACGCTGCGGCACACGCACATCATTGAAGTGAAGCTGGGCCGTGTCCGACGCATTCATGCCCGCTTTCTTGAGCTTGCGCGCCACCTCCACGCCCGGCGCGTTCATCGGCACGCAGATCAGCGTCTTGTTGCGGTGGCCGCCGCCTTCGCTGGTGTTGGCCAGCACGCAGCACCAATCGGCCTGGGTGCCGTTGGTGGTCCACATCTTGCCGCCGTTGATGATGTAGTCAGCGCCGTCTTTGCGCGCATTCGTTTTGATGCTGGCTACATCAGACCCCGCGCCGACTTCGCTCACGCCCAGGCAGGCCACGTACTCGCCGCTGATCGAAGGCGCCAAGAATTCTTGCCGAACTTCGTCGGAGCCAAAGCGCGCCAGCGCCGGCGTGGCCATGTCGGTTTGCACGCCAATGGCCATGGGCACGCCGCCGCAGCGAATGGCGCTTAACGACTCAGCAAAGGCGCTGGCATAGGAATAGTCCAAGCCCTGGCCGCCATAGGCCACCGGCTTGTTGATGCCCAGAAAGCCAAGTTTGCCCATCTTGCGAAACAGTTCCTTGGCCGGGAAGATGCCGGCCTGTTCCCATTCGTCGATGTGCGGGTTGATTTCGCTTTCAGCAAAACGCTTCATCGAGTCTTGCAGGGCGATGTGGTCTTCGGTGTAGAAGCTGGCGGTCATGGTGGTTCTTTCAAGGGCGGGCCACGCCGAACTGCATAAGCCGCAGGGTGCGGGCCTCAGCCTGGCGGCAGATGTCAAAGGTTAACCCCAGCACGCGGCGCGTGTCGGCGGGGTCGATCACGCCGTCATCGAGCAGCAGGCCGCTGGTGTGAAAGGCGTCGGCCTGGCTTTCAAAGTTGTGCACGATCTTCTTTTGCAGCGCATCAAGCTGGGCTTCATCCACCGCCAGGCCTTTGCGCCGGGCGCCGGCCTCGGCCACGATGCGCATGGTGAGCGCGGCTTGCTCGCCGCCCATCACCGCGGTGCGCGCATTGGGCCAACTGAAGACAAAGCGCGGGCCGAAGGCACGGCCGCACATGCCGTAGTTGCCGGCGCCGAAACTGGCCCCGCACATCAGGGTGATGGCCGGCACGCTGGCGTTGCTCACGGCCTGGATCATCTTGCTGCCGTGCTTGATCATGCCGGCCTGTTCGCTGGCCTTGCCCACGATGTAGCCGGTGGTGTTTTGCAAATACAGCAGCGGCGTGCCGCTCTGGCAGCAGGCCTGGATGAAGTGCGTGGCCTTGGTGGCACCGGCCGGGTCGAGCGGGCCGTTGTTGGTGACGATGCCCAGCGGCATGCCGTACAGCGCCGCGTGGCCGCACAGCGTGGCGCTGCCGTACTGGGCGGCGAACTCGGTGAATTCGCTGCGGTCCACGATGCGCGCAATGACTTCGCGCATATCCAGCGGCGTGCGAAAGTCAAGCGGCGCGATGCCGCTCAACTCATTCGTTAGGTGTATGGGCTCCAGCGTGGGGTCTGGGTTGATGAAGGTGGGCACGCCGAACTGCAAACGCTGCATCAGCTCACGCGCCTGGCGCAGCGCGTCGCCGTCGTCTTGCGCCAAGTAGTCGCCCAGGCCGGACACGCTGGCATGCATGTCGCCGCCGCCCAGTTCTTCCTCGGTAGCCACTTCGCCGGTGGCCGCCTTCAGCAGCGGCGGGCCGGCCAGGAAGGCGCGCGCGCGGCCCTGCACCATGATCACGTAGTCACTCAAGCCCGGCATGTAGGCCCCGCCGGCGGTGGACGAACCATGCACCACGCCGATGACCGGGCAACCCGCGGCGGACAGGCGCGCCAGGTTGTAGAACAGCCGCCCGCCGTTGATGAAGCCTTCAACCTTGTATTGCAGCAAGTTGGCGCCGGCTGATTCGATCAGTTGCACGAAGGGCAGCTTGTTCTGCAAGGCCAGCTCTTGCGCACGCAGCATCTTGTCGCGCCCCATGCGCTGGATGGCGCCGGCGTCAATGCCGGAGTCGCTCACCACCACCATGCAGCGCGTGCCGGCGATTTCACCAAT
>JAYUHT010000030.1:0-2789 GCA_043766725.1 Burkholderiales bacterium
TGCACGCTGCGGCGCGGGGAGTTGGGGGAGGATTTGATGCGTACGAACACGGTGCATCAACGGTAGCGGCTCGAAGGCCCGATGTATATCAGTACTAACAACTTACTAGGCACTACAATCACGAAATCCGGCGATCTACGCTGTTTTCACCTATGAGCCAAACGCCTGCGGCGCGTGGAAGGCACTGAAGTCAGGACTAGTGCACCAACCCAGAGATATCGAAACATGAAACCGCGTCTTCGCGCCGATGGCGTCGTTGCAAATGCTCGCGATACCTGCGGGTATCGCTGTGCTTTGCGCCTAGGCCTCGGCCCGAATCCATCGGTTTCATCTTGTTCCGATACCTCTGTGTCGGCGTACTAGCCCCCGGGCGTGCGCAACAGCGCCTCGTGGCGCGCCTGACGCTGCTGAAACCAAGCGCTCAAGCCCGCGTCTTCGAAGGCCGCAGCCAAGCCCTGCGCCAAGGCTTGGGCCTGAGCCGACTCTGCAACCATGCCTTGTGCGGCCAGGGCGTGAGCGCGCTCCAGTTGCAAGAACGCGCGATCCACGCCTTCCTCGTTGTTGCGGTCGTTCACACCCAGCAGCGCCAACCCGGCTTCGGCCTGCTCGGCCGCGGCGGCCGAGAGCTTCACCGTGTTCAAGGCCACCGCGCGGCCATAGTGCGCGCGCTCGCGCTGCACCCAACTGCCGGCGCGCTGCCACAAGAACTGGCTGCGTTCGGCGGCCAGCAGCAAGGCGCCGCACAGCGCCGGCTCGGTGTAGTCAGGCAAGGCGCGTTCCGACAAGGCCGCGGCCAGGTTGTTGCATTGCGCTGCGGCGGCGGCGTCGAACGGCGTGGTGGTTTGCCAGGCCGGCGCGTGCAGCGGCTGCAAGGCGGCCAGCACGGTTTGGCCGGCGCTCGCGGCGGCCTGAGTGGGTGTGATGAATACGGCACTGGCCAGTTGCACCAGCTCTGCCGCGGCGCTGGCCGCGCCGCCGCAAGCCAGCGCCAGGGCTTCGGTGCAGGCGGCCGCGGCGGCATGGTCGCCCGCCAGTTGCGCCGCCACCGCGGCCTGGCGCAGCACCGCGGGGGCGCGGCTGGCGCGCAGGGCCTGCAAGGCAGCATGGGCCTGCGCCCACTGGCCGAGCTTCTCGCCTAACACATGGTTGAGCAGGAAAGCGAAGAGCGGGTGCTCTTCGGTCTTCAACTCGATGGCATTGATCTGACCGAGCAGCGCGGCACCGCGCTGCGGGTCATCGTCGTGGCAGGTGTTGGCTTCTTGCAGCAAGGCGCTGGCGTCAGGCATGCGGCATTGTGCCAAGCCGTTGCCCAATGGTGATGGGGCACACTGCGCCGATGACCCTGCGCGTGCATGTCCAACAAGCCTTGAGCGAAGGTGCCGAAGTCGACTTGGATGCAGCGGCCGTGCGCCACGTGCAAGTGCGCCGCTTGCAGCCGGGTGATGCCATGGTGGTGTTCGACGGCCGCGGCGGCGAATGGCCGGCTCACGTGCTGGCGATGCGGCGCAGCGCGGTGCGCGTTGCTCTGGGAGCCTGGCAGGCCGGGGTGGCCGAAAGCCCTTGCGCCATCACCCTGGCGCTGGGTGCGCCGGCCAACGACCGCATGGACTGGTTGATCGAAAAAGCCACCGAACTGGGCGTGGCGGCGATGCAGCCGCTGCTGTGCGAACGCTCGGTGCTGCGCTTGGCTGAAGACCGCGCGGCGCGCAAGCAGCAGCACTGGCAAGCCGTGGCCCAGGCCGCCGCCGAACAGTGCGGCCGCACGCGCATGCCCACGGTGTGGCCGGCGCAGCCGCTGAGCGCCTGGTTGCAGCATCTGGCAGCGCAACCCTCCCGCGCCCAGCGCTTGCTGTTGAGCCTGGCCAGCGCGGCGCGGCCCTTGCGTGAGGTGGCGCAACCCGGCGCCGCGGCCGTGTTGCTCAGCGGCCCCGAGGGTGGCTTGACAATCGATGAAGAAGCCGCGGCGCAAGCCCACGGCTTCACCCCCGCCAGCCTGGGCGCACGCACGTTGCGCGCCGAGACGGCGCCGCTGGCCGCGCTGGCTTACCTGAATCTGCAATACCCATGAACCCATGAACCGCCACCTCTTGCTGCTGACCCTGTGCCAGGGCCTGTACCTCATCAACAACGTGGTGTTCATCGCCATCAACGGCCTGGTGGGGCTGCAACTCGCACCGTCTGCCTGGATGGCCACCTTGCCGCTTACCGCGTACGTGGGCGGCGGCGCACTCAGTGCCGCGCTGGTGGCACGGCACCAGCGCCAGTACGGGCGCCAGCGCACCTTCAGCCAGGGGCTGGCGGTGGCCATCTTCTCGGCCGGGTTGTGCGCGCTGGCGGCCTGGCAGGGCAGCTTCGGCCTGCTGCTGCTGGGCACCTTGCTGGCCGGCTACTACAACGCCAATGGCGCGCTGTACCGCTTTGCCGCGGTGGAGCTGGTGCAGGCCAGCCTGCGCGAGAAAGCCATTTCATGGGTGCTGGCCGGCGGCATCATCGGCGCGGTGTTCGGCCCCAACCTGGCCGCGGCCACGCGCGATGTGCTGCCGCAACCGTTTCTGGGCGCCTACCTGTCGCTCATGCTGGTGGCCGCGCTGGCGCTGGTGCTGATGCGTTTCATCCGCTTCGCCCCGGCCAACACCGCGGCGCAAAACGCCGCCAACCTGGCGGCCAGCCGGCCGTTGCGCGAGATCGCCCGCCAGCCGTTGTTCATCATCGCCGTGTCGGCTGCAGCCTTGAGTTATGGCGTGATGAACCTGCTGATGGCCGCAACGCCGATCGCCATGGCGCAGTGT
>JAYUHT010000031.1:0-2788 GCA_043766725.1 Burkholderiales bacterium
CGCGGCTGCGCAGCCACACCCTGGCCGCGCTGGCCAGCGTGCTGGTGGTGCTGGCCTGCAACGGCCGCTTCTGGGCCGCGATGCTCGACGGCCGTGCCCCGGGTGAGCCGCGCACCTGGGGGTGGGCCGCGGCGCTGGCGCTGGCGTTGTGGGCCTTGCACTTCGTCCTGTTCAACCTGCTGTTCAACCGCTTCACGGCGCGGGGGCTGGCGGCGTTGTTGATCGTGGCCACGGCCATGGCCGTGTACTACATGCAGCGCTTCAACGTCTACCTGGACACGAGCATGCTGCGCAACGTGCTGCGCACCGACGTGCACGAGGCGCGCGAGTTGTTCACGCTGGGCCTGTTGCCGCACCTGCTGCTTTATGCTGGCCTGCCCTTGCTGCTGCTGTGGCGCGTGCGCATCGTGCGCGTGCCCTGGCTGCGCAGCGCGGTGGTCAAGCTGCTGGGCACGCTGGCCGGCGTGGCGCTGCTGGTGGGCGCGGTTCTGGCGGTGTTCCAAGACTTCAGCTCGGCCATGCGCAACCAGCGCGAGGTGCGCTTTCTCATCACACCGGCCAACTACCTGTATTCACTGGCCCGCGTGGCGGCGGAAGAAGGTGCGGCGGGCGCCCGGCCGCGCCAGCCCATCGGGCTGGACGCGGCCCGCCTGGCTGCGGCCGCGGCGCGCCAACGCCCGCTGCTGCTGGTGCTGGTGGTGGGCGAGACGGCGCGCGCGGCCAACTGGGGCCTGAACGGCGCCGCGCGCATGACCACGCCGCAACTCGCGGCGATGAACGACGTGATCAGCTTCACCGACGTCACCAGCTGCGGCACCAACACCGAGGTCTCGTTGCCCTGCATGTTCGCGCCGCTGGGCCGGCGCCAGTACGACGAGGCGCGCATCCGCGGCAGCGAATCGTTGTTGCATGTGCTGGCCCGCGCCGGTGTGGCCGTGCATTGGCGTGACAACCAGTCGGGCTGCAAGGGCGTGTGCGAAGGCTTGAGCCAGGACGCCGTGACCCAGGCCAACCTGCCCGGCCTGTGCGATGGCGAGCGCTGCCTGGACGAAGCGCTGCTGCACGACTTCAAGGCTCTGGTGCAGCCCGGCAAAGACCAGTTGATCGTGTTGCACCAACTGGGCAACCACGGCCCGGCCTACTACCGCCGCTACCCCAGCGCCTTCAAGCGCTTCACCCCTACCTGCGATACCCCCGACCTGGCGCAATGCAGCCGCGAACAGATCGCCAACGCCTACGACAACGCCCTGCTGTACACCGACCATGTGCTGGCCCAGACCATTGCGCAACTGCGTGACCGCACGCCCAGCCACGACACGGCCTTGCTCTATGTGTCGGACCATGGCGAGTCGCTGGGTGAAAACGGCCTTTACCTGCACGGCCTGCCCTACGCCATCGCGCCGCGCGAGCAAACGCGGGTGCCGATGCTGATGTGGCTGTCCAGCGGCTATGCGCGCGCGCTGCCCGTGGCGCGTGAATGCCTGCGTGCGCGCGCCCCTGCGCCGGCCACGCACGACCATCTGTTTCACACCATCCTGGCGCTGCTGCAGGTCAGCACCGGCCTATACGATCCCACGCTTGACCTGACCCACGCCTGCCACCCATGACCCCGGCCTTTGACCCGCCCTTCACCGCCGCCGCCGGCATCGACCAAGCGTTGCGCAGCGCCGGCTTCGCGTTGCTGGCGCCAGGTGCGCTGGCGCCGTTGACCGGCATCACCCCGGCCGTGCTGGCCGCCTGGCAGGCCGCCTGGAAGCGCCTGCCCCCCGATGCGCACCTGCGCGACGGCGGCCGCTACCGGCGCCGCCGGCATGGCTGCTTCGTGGTGGCGGGCGAGCGCGTTGACGCCGTGGCGCACCGTGCCCATTGGCAACCGGTCGAATACAACGCACTGCATGGCGGCTTCGAGCGCTGGTTCGAGCCGCTGGAGCCGGCGCTGGCCCAGTCACCTGAATGGTTGGCCCTGCTGAACCGGCTGGCGCGGCATGCCGATGCGCTGCGCGGCCCGCAGCCCTGGTTTGTGGAGGCGCACGCCTTTCGCATCGACACCACCAACGGCATCGGACGGCCCACGCCCGAAGGCGCGCACCGCGATGGCGTGGACCTGGTCGCCGTGATCCTGCTGGCGCGGCATGGCGTGAAAGGCGGTGAGACCAGGGTGTTCGACGCCGCCGGCCCGCAGGGCCAGCGCTTCACCTTGACCGAGCCGCTGAGCTGCCTGCTGCTTGACGACGCCAAAGTGATCCACGAGACCACGCCGATCCAGCCGCAGGAGGCGGCCGCGCCGGGCTGGCGCGACACGCTGGTGCTGACCTATCGAGCCGGCGGTTTTCAGGGGCCTTGACGGCACCGTCGCGCCTGGGCGGCCGCGCAAGGCCTCAAGCGTCGAGAATGAACGACGCCGACAGCCGGCGTGCCAGGCTGCGCAAGGCGGCGTGCGGCGTCTCGATCGCCTGGCCCAGGCAACGCTGGGCGTAGCAGGGGTCGTGCTGCAGGCGCCTCAAATCCACCGCCAGGCCTTGGGCCTGCATCCAATGCTGGAAATCCAGCAGCGCCAGACGGTCGTTGTGGTCAGCGCCCAGCAAGTCGGCAACGGCAACGGGCGCGGCGCAGGGTTCGGGGTGGAAGTGCAGGGCCGGCAGGATGGTGAGCAGCGGCGGGTGGGCCAAGGTCTTGTGCATCGGGCGCAGGATAGGCAAGCCGCCGCCGGCCGGTCACGCAAACAGCACCGCTTTGCCGGCCAGTCTGGTGGCGCAAGCGCTCGGCTATCCTGTGCCCATGACCCTGG
>JAYUHT010000032.1:0-7413 GCA_043766725.1 Burkholderiales bacterium
GGCAGCGAAAGCCGCCCGATCAAGACCTCGAATTTGCAACTCGACCGCAGTCCAAACAATAAGTCATCTCAAACTGCAATTTGAGAGGTTGTGCAGACGCTCCCTAGACACATTCACAAGGCGCCTGCCCGGAAAGCTGAAGTGGCCACGTGTGCGCTTGGACTTCACGCAGCCTGCGCCCTGTGCGAGCATGCGCTAGACAGAAAGCCCAAACGCGTATGGCCGATCTCTTCATCTCGCACAGTTCGGCCGACGACGGCTTTGTGGGCGCGCTTCGCGCAGCGCTCGCCGGTCACGGCCAGCAGGGCTGGATCGACTCACGCGAGCTGCGTGGCGGGGATGCGCTCTCGCCGGCGATCAAGAGCGCGATCGAAAGGGCCGCGGCCTTTGCCGTGGTGGTCAGCCCGGCCGCGCTACAGTCCAAATGGGTCGGCAAAGAACTGCGCCACGCCCTTGAATGGCAGAAGCAGCCGGGCGACCTCAAGTTTCCTGTCATTCCGATCTCGCTCGACGGCACGCAGCTCGGCGTTCTGAAAGAGTTCTTCGGCGAAGAGCCCATCTACATCCCGGCCAGCAGCGCCGCCGGCGGTGTCGATGCCGCTGTGCATGCCGTCCTCGTGGCCTTGGGCGAGCGCTTGCCCACCGACCTGCCAGCGATGGCCCAACCCAAGGCTGAAGCGCTCGAAGAGCTGGTGCTCGAGCTCACCGACATGAGGTTTGAAGAAGCCGACGGTAAGCGCCGCGCCACGGCCCGCGCCCGCCTCGTCTACGAGCCCGCCACGCCGGGCCAGCGCGAGGTGGCCAGCACCCGGACGTGGCGGCTCGTGGCTCCCATCGGCCCGATCGAGGCGGCCGACCTGACCTGGTACCTGGAGAAGTACGCCATCTGGCCAAGCGGCGTCGACGTCATCCGCAACCGGGCAAGCGGTGTCGAACGGAACCTCGTCGTCTGGGGCGGCAAGATCCACGACGCGGCGCTGCCTGTTGTCCACACGGCGAACGTGATGCAGGCCTGGGCGAAGGTTGCCAGCCAGGCCGGGCGGCGCTTCTCGGTACACGTCGATGCGGCCGTGGAAGCCGGTGCGTCGAACGACGACACCACCGCGGCGAAGGAAGCCGCCACCGAACTGCTGCGCCTGCCCTGGGAACTGCTGCACGACGGCCAGGGCTTCCTGTTCCAGGGTGCCCGGCCGGTGCGCGTGCGCCGCCGCTTGCCCAATACGCAGGTGCTCGACGTGCCGGTCGTCGCGCCGCCCATTCGCATCCTGCTCGTTACCGCCCGGCCCGAGGACGATGCCTGCGTCTATCTCGACCACCGCGCCAGTGCGCTGCCGCTGGTGGCGGCGATGGAGGCGCTGCCCGGCCTGGTGAAGCTCAAACTGCTGAACCCGCCCACGCTGCCGGCACTGCGCGAAGAGCTCGATCGCGCCCGCGCTGAAGGCCAGCCCTACCATGTGCTGCACTTTGACGGCCATGGCGTGTACAGCCGGCATGCGGGTCTGGGCGGGTTGTGCTTCGAGCACCCTGAAGATGTGCGAAAGCTCGACAACCGCCGCCACGTCACCGTCTTCACGCAGGACAGCACGGCGCACGGCACCGGTCTGGGCTCGCTGCTGCGCCAGCACTGTGTGCCGCTGGTCTTTCTCGAAGCCTGCCAGACGGCGCAGGCGGAAAAGGCTGCCGAGTCGGTGGCCACCGAACTGCTGAAGCTCGGCGTGGCCAGCGTGGTGGCCATGACGCACAGCGTGCTGGTCGAAACCGCCAAGCGCTTCGTCGCCTCGTTCTACCAGTCGTTGGCCGCCGGCCAACGTGTGGGCGACGCGATGCTTGCCGGCCAGCGCAAGCTCAAGGACGACACCGGGCGCGGCACCGTCTTCGGCGCGGGCGAGTTGCGGCTGGAAGACTGGTTCGTGCCCGTGCTCTACCAGGCGAAGGACGACCCGCAGCTCTTTCGCACCATACCCACCACGCAGACGGTGGAGGATGCCAAAGCTCGTCTGGCCGCGCGCCTGGGCGACACACCGAATGAGCCGCCCACCGGCTTCGTGGGCCGCAGCCGCGAGCTGCTGGCATTGCAGCGGCTGCTGCACACCGAACGTTATGCCGTCGTTCGCGGCCAGGGCGGTGAAGGCAAGACGGCGCTGGCCGCCGAGTTCGCGCGCTGGATGGTGCGTTCGCAGCAGGTGCAGCGCGCCGCGTTTGTGTCGGTCGAGTCCCACGGCAACCGCCGCGCCGTGGTCGATGCGCTGGGGCGGCAGTTGGCAGGCAGCGGCTTCTCTGCCGCGGGCGACCTGGAAGCTGCCACCTTGCAGGTCGAGCGCGCCTTGCGCGAGCAGGCCACGCTGCTGGTGGTGGACAACATGGAAAGCATCCTGCTGCCGCCTTTCATGCTGGAAGAAACGCCCCAGGCCCTGTCGGCCGAAGCGCGTGAGGAACTGGCCGCCATCCTCGACCTGTGCGCGCGGCTGCTGCGCGTGGGCGAAAAAACGCGCCTCGTCTTCACCAGCCGCGAGGCGTTGCCCGAGCCGTTCGATGCGCCGCGCAATCGGCGCGAGCTGCAGCGCCTGGAGCGCGACGATGCAGTCAAGCTGGTCGAGCGCGCGCTCGACAGTGACGGCGGCAGCAGCGGCCTTGGCAGCAGTAGCACTGCCGCCACCGAGTTGAATGCGCAAGCGCAAGAGATCGAAGCGCTGGTTGATGCCGTGCACGGCCACGCCCGCACGCTGGCCCTGCTGGGCCCTGCGCTGCTAGCCCAGGGCGTTGCGGCCACGCGGCAATCGCTGGCCACGCTGATGGCCGAAATGGAAAAGCGTTTCCCGGGCAGCCGCGAGCAATCGGTCTTCGCCAGCGTCGAGTTGTCGCTACTCCGCCTGTCGCCAATCAACCAGGCACGTGTGGGTGTGCTCGGGGTCTTTCATGGCAGCTGCGATCTCGACGTGCTGCGCACGATGATGAATTGGGAAGAGGCCGATGTGGCTTCGCTCGCAGCCGAGCTTGTGGCCACCGGCCTGGCGACGCCAAACCGCTACAACCACGTCGCGCTCAACGCAGCGTTGTGCCCCTGCCTGCGCGGGCGGCTGGACGCTTCCGAGCGCGAGGCATTGACTGCGCGCTGGGTACAGGCCATGGGCGGGTACGCGGAATACCTCGAACGGCAGCAGTACCAGGACGCCGAACTGGCGACGACGCTGACCAGGCTGGAACTGCCCAACCTCTTTGCCCTGCTCGAACTCGTGCAGCACGCGGGCGACGCCGAGGCGACCATCGGCTTGGCCACCTCGCTCTACTGCTTGCTGCAAGGGCTTGGCCGGCCCCGCCTGCTGGAGCGCGTGGGGCAGGTGCGCGACGCTGCCGCAGCGGCGCTGGGTGATGCTTGGAACCATGCGCGGTTTCAGGTGGCGCGAACCCGCATCGAGCATCAGTGGGCCGGCGGGCAGTTGCGCCTGGCACTCGACGGCGCGCACGCCTTGCTCGAGCGCGCCCGTGCAGCGGGTGGGCAGGCCTATGGCAGCGCCGACTACGACCTGGCGGTGGCCTGCTTTCTCCTGGCCCGTGCGTTGCGCACCGCGGGTGGGGCAGAACAGGCTCTGCCGCTGCTGGTCGAGGCGCGCCGGGGCTTTGAGACTATTGAAGCGCAACGGCTCGTCGACGGTGCGGCGCGTATGGCGTACGTCTGCGTTACCGAAACAGGCGACTGTCTTCGCGACTTGGGCCGGCCGGACGAAGCGGCAACGGCTTACGAGGAGGGTATCCGCCGCGCCGAGCAACTCGACGACGCTCGGCACGTTGCCGTCGCTGAGGGCCAACTCGGTATCGTGCGAATGGATCAGCGTCGCTACCCGGAGGCGTTGGCGGCGCATGCCCAAGCCCGCGAGCACTTCACGCAGTTGGACGAGCCCGGCTCCGTCGCCGCGAGCTGGCATCTGACCGCTATGGCGTATGAGGGTGCGGGCCAGCCCCCAGCGGCGGAGGATGCCTACCGAAAATCGCTTGCGATCAAGGTGCGGCTCGGCGACGCGGCAGGGCAGGCGCGCACGCTGCTTCAGCTCGGGAACTTGTATGGCAGCGTGCTCGGTCGCCTGGGGGAAGCCGCCGACCTTTACCGCCAGGTGGTGGACAGGTATGTCGACATCCGCGACACGAGAAGCGAAGGATTCGCGCGGGGCAACCTCGCCAGCGCCCTGCGCAAGCTCCACCGCCTTGGCGAGGCGCGGCAGGAAATCCTCCGGGCTATCGAATGCGTTGCCCCTTTCGGCCACGCCTCCGAGCCTTGGAAGGCCTGGTTCGTTCTCGCCAACATCGAGACCGACGCCGGCCACGCCGCCGTTGCCGCCGAGGCCACGGCCAAGGCCGGCGCCTGCTATCTCGCCTATCGCCGCGACGGCGGCGAAAGCCATTCCGGCAGCGGCCGCCTGGCCCACACCGTCACCCAGTCGCTGCGCGCCGGCACCCCGGCCGAGGCCAGCACCCTGCTGCAGCAAGTCGCCGCCGACCCCGCAGCCACCCACCTGCACGCCTTCATCCAAGCCCTGCAAGCCATCGTTGCCGGCAGCCGTGACCGCCGCCTGGCCGAGAGCCCGGGGCTCCACTACTCGATGGCTGCCGAAGTGCTGTTGCTGATCGAAACGCTTGAAGCCAGGTAGCCCCGGGTGTGCGCCTCGGCCCGCTTCAAGGGTTCGCTGGCACCGGGCTGCGCCCGCCCTGGACTCGGGTGGCTACGCACCATGGGTGCACGCCAATGGCGCCGCGCCACGGCCAGTGCCGCAAGTGCGAGGGCGCCCGGGGTGGGTGAGGGCATGAAGAAGCCAGCGCTGAAGGCGCGGGTGCTTCGGGGCGGCGCGTGTACTCACGCGCTTCGTCAACATACTCGCCGCGCCTGTCTGAGCGAAACGAACGAAGTGAGTGCAGCGAGTTAAGCGGCGCGTCCCGAAGCGCCCGAGACTGAGGGCAGCCGGCCCCGCAGGCCGGCCGCGGCTTCAGCCCCCACCCACCCCGGGCGCCCTCGCACTTGCCGCTCAGAAGCCGCATCACTCAATCCGCTTGAACAAAGCCTGCATGTCCTCAATCGAAATCACGCGGTCGGTTTCGATCTTGCCGCCGGTGATCTTCCACACCAAAGCCGGGCCGGTGACGTCGCCGTTGGCGTCGAACTCGATCGGGCCGGTGGCGCCGTGGTACTTGATGGGGCGGCCGGCCTTGATCAGCTCGATGGCCTTCTTGAATTCGGCCGGGCCTGTGCCCACCGTGGCGCCGCCGGCGGCATGCACCTGGCGAATCGCGTCGCGAATGGACGGGCCAGTTAAATCCTTGGCGATGTTCATGGCCAGGCCCAGCACCATCACCGCGTCGTACTGGGTGTGCACGCCCGGACCCTTGCTGTCGGTTTTGAACTTGTCGTCGAAGGCCTTGTTGAAGGCATCGACGTGCGGGCCGGCGACCTGGGCGTTGTCCATGCCGAAGAAGTCTTCAACAAACGTGGCGCCCACGCCGTTCACGAAATCAAGCGTGCGCATGGAATTGTTCAACGCCACCTTGCGCGGGCCGCCGAGCGAGAGCCATTCACGCACGATGGTCACCGCGTCTTTCGGGAAGCCGATCAACAACAACGACTCCGGCTTGGCCGCCAACGCGCGGCTCACTTCAGCGCGGTAGCTGGTCTGGTTGTCGTTGTAGGGCACCTCCACGGCCACGTCGCCGCCCAGCTTGCCCATGGCGGCCTTGTAGAAGCCGAGCATGTCCTTGCCGAAATCGGTGTTGACATAAATGATCGCCGTCTTCTTGAAGCCGCGGCGCGTGGTTTCAGACGCCGTGGCGTAGGCCTGCGTCTTGCTGGTGGGAATGGTGCGGAAGAAGTAGCCGCCGCTGCGCCCGTCGAGCGTGAAGGGGCTGGCGGTGGAGCAGCACGTCACCTGCACCACCTTTGAAGGCGCTGTGACCGCGGCGATGATGGGGCCGGTGACGCCCGATGAAATGGTGCCGGTGAAGGCCGCCACCTTTTCCACTTCAACCAGGTACTTGGCGGCATCAACCCCCACGGTGGGCTGGCCTTGGTCGTCACGCAAGATGAACTCCACCGGGCAGCCCTTGATGCCGCCGCCGGCATTGATGTGCTCGAAGGCCAGCTCAGCGGCCTGGGCAATTTTCTTCGTGATGGGCGCCATGGAGCCGGTGAGCGGCAGCACGCCGCCCACCTTCACTGGGCAGGGCGTTTGCGCAGCGGCAGCGCCGGCGAACAGCAGGGCGGCGCTGGCCGCGAACAGGCGCACGGGGCGCGACAGAAGCTTGGCGAACATCATGAAGACTCCTCTTGGATTGGGTATCAGTGAGCCAGCTTATTCGCTGGCGTGGCGCGAGACAACGGCTTCTTCCCCTATGAGCCCACGCGGGCGCAGCAACAGCATCAACACCAGTGCCAGGCCGATCAAGATGACTTGCAGCGCCGCGCCCTGCGCCGCCAATGCCGGCGGCAGCAGCTTGGTGACGGCGATGCCGGAAAGCGTCCAGATGCCCCACACCACCAACGCGCCGAGCATGGCGCCACGGTTGTTGCCGCTGCCGCCCACGATGAGCATGGCCCAGGCCTGGAAGGTGAGGATGGGCAGGAAGTCGAACGGGCTGACGAAGCCGATGAAACCCACGTACAGCGCACCGGCCAGGCCCATCAGCGTGGAGCCGATGACGAAGGCTTGCAGGCGCAGTGCGCGGGCGTCTTTGCCCAAGGCCACCGCCGCCAGTTCGTCTTCACGGATGGCGCGCAGCACTCGACCCCAGGGCGAGCGCAAGATGCGCTCCAGGCCGGCGTATACCGCTGCCACGATGCCTGCCAGCAGCAGCAAATAGGCCAGGTTGAAGCTGGCCGGCGTGGTGAACCAATCGGCCAGCGGCCGGCCCAGCTTGGTCAGGCCATTCGGGCCACCGGTGAGTTCTTGCCAGTTCAGCGTTGTGAGCTGAATCGTCACCGCAATGCCGAACGAGGTGATGGCCAGGTAGTCGCCGCGCAGACGCACCGTCACGGCGCCGATCAACCAGGCCGCCGCCGCGGTGGCGGCCATGGCGGCGAACAGGCCGAGTGTCCAATGCAAACCAAAGTTAGCCATCAGGTCAGGCTGCGGCGCGGCCGTGACCAAGGCATAGGCGTAGCCACCGATGGCATAAAAGCCCACCACGCCGGCGTTGAACAAACCGGTGAAGCCCCATTGCAGATTCAGCCCGAGCGTGACCAGGCACAGGATCAAGACCACGCACAAGAAGAACACACCGTAAGAGGCCAAGCCGCTCATCGTTCCCCCTCACGCCTGTCGCCAAACAGCCCTTGCGGGCGCAGCACCAACACCAGCAGCAGCAAGCCGAATGACATGGCTTGTTTGTAGCCCGGGCTCACCCACAGCAGCATCACGTTCTCGGCCAGGCCCA
>JAYUHT010000033.1:0-2786 GCA_043766725.1 Burkholderiales bacterium
CGTTGCTGCTGGCGCGCAGCGGCAGTGACGAGCGTGAACTGTTGAAAGCCCGCCCCGCGTTTTTCAGCGCCGCGGGCATGCGCGTCGAGCAGCGCTTCGCCACATCGAAAGACGGCACCCGCGTGCCTTACTTCGTGGTCTGGCCCGCCGGCGCAAAACCTGACGGCAAGAACCCCACGCTGCTGTATGGCTACGGCGGCTTTGAACAAAGCATGCAGCCCTGGTACTCAGGCGCTTTTGGCAAGGCCTGGTTTGCGCAAGGTGGCGTGCTGGTGGTGGCCAACATTCGCGGCGGCGGCGAATACGGCCCGGGCTGGCACCAGGCCGCGGTGAAAGCCACCAAACAGGCCAGCTTTGACGACTTTGCCGCCGTGGCCGAAGACCTGGCGCGCACCCGCATCACCAGCGCGCAGCACCTGGGTATCGAAGGCGGCAGCAACGGCGGCTTGCTGGTGGGTGCGGTGATGTTGCAGCGCCCGGAACTCTTTGCCGCCGTGGTCTGCCAGGTGCCGCTGCTGGACATGCGGCGCTACCACAAGCTGCTGGCCGGTGCCTCATGGATGGCCGAGTACGGCAACCCTGATCTGCCCGAGGAATGGGCCTATCTTTCAAAGTACA
Organism: Burkholderiales bacterium; assembly: GCA_043766725.1. GTDB lineage: Bacteria > Pseudomonadota > Gammaproteobacteria > Burkholderiales > Burkholderiaceae_C > Rubrivivax. Next base: position 619 of record JAYUHT010000033.1, read on the forward strand.
GCCCGTACCAGAACGTCAAGGCGAGCATGAAACTGCCGGCCGTGCTGTTCACCACCTCCACCCGCGACGACCGCGTGCACCCCGGCCATGCGCGCAAGATGGCCGCACGCATGCTCGAACAGGGCCACCCGGTGCTGTACTACGAAAACATCGAAGGCGGCCATGGCGGCGCGGCCGACAACGCCCAGCGCGCCGAACTGATGGCGCTGGAGTTCAGTTTCTTGTGGCAGCAACTGGGACGCAAGGAGACTCCGTGAGCGACATCAACGTTCGACATGAGCCACAGCGCCAGCGCTTCATTGCCGTGGTTGATGGGCATGAAGCGGTGTGCGAGTACCGCTTGGCCGGCGACGTGATGCTGCTCACCCACACTGAGGTGGCACCGGCCCTGGGCGGGCGCGGCATCGCCGGGCAGATGGTGCAGGCCGCGCTCGACCATGCCCGCGCCCAGGGCCTGCGCGTGCGCCCGGTGTGCAGCTATGTGCAGACCTTCATGCGCCGCCACCGCGAGGCGCACGATTTGCTTGAAAGTACTGGAACATGACCACACCCGACGCCGCGCATGAAGTCATGAGTTTCTGGTTTGGCCAGCCGCCGGCACGCTGGTTCACGAAAGACGCGGCGTTCGACCAGGAGATTGCGCAACGCTTCGGCGCCACCCTTGAACAGGCCTTGGCCGGCGCGTTGTTGCACTGGGCTGCCACGCCGCGCGGCGCGCTGGCGCTGATCATCGTGCTCGACCAGTTCACCCGCAACACATTGCGCGGCAGCGCGCGCGCCTTTGCCGGCGACGCCCAGGCCCTGGCCACCGCGCAGGCCTTGGTAGCGGCTGGCCACGACCGAGGCTTTTCCTCCGCCGAGCGGCAATTCGTCTACTTGCCGTTCGAACATTCCGAGCTGCTGGCTGACCAGCACGAATGCCTGCGCCTGTTCAAGCAATTGGCACAAGACGACGCGCAAGCCACCGGCCTGGTCGAGTGGGCGCAGCGCCACCTCGATATCGTCGCGCGCTTCGGCCGCTTTCCACATCGCAACGCCGCGCTCGGTCGCAGCTCGACGGCCGAAGAAGCCGAATTCCTCAAGCAGCCCGGCTCCGGTTTTTGCACAAGGTGACCCCATGAAGATTGATTTCGTTTCCGATGTCGCTTGCCCCTGGTGCGCCGTCGGCTTGGCCGCGCTGGAACAGGCGCTGCAGCGTATCGGCCCAGACATTGAGATTGAATTGAATTTCCAGCCGTTCGAGCTCAACCCCGACATGCCAGCCGAAGGCGAAGACGCCATGGAACACTTGGCGCGCAAATACGGCCGCACACCCGAAGAGTTGCAGGCGTCACGCGAAACCATTCGCCAGCGCGGCGCGGCCGAAGGCTTTGCGTTCGGCACCCGTTCGCGCATCTGGAACACGTTTGATGCCCACCGCTTGCTGCACTGGGCCGGGCTGCAAAGTGCGGCGGCGCAGCGCACCTTGAAGATGGCGCTGCTCAAGGCTTATCACGGCCAGGGCGAAAACCCGGGCTCAAACCAGGTGCTGCTGCGCCTGGTGGGTGAATTGGGGTTGGACGTGGACAGCGCCCGCAGCATGCTCGAAAGTGGCCAGTACGCTGAAGAAGTGCGCGCGCTGGAACGGCGCTGGCACAACCAGGGCATCACGGCCGTGCCGTCGGTCATCGTCAACGACCGCCACCTCATCCAGGGCGGCCAGCCGAGCCAGATGTATGAGCAGGCGCTGCGTCAGATCGCCGCCGGGTAGCCCTCTTCAGCCAGCGCGGCCTTCACCACGCCTTCAGCCAGCGGCGTTTCAATGCGCACGCGGTGGCTGGGCAGGTCGATGTCCACGCGCGCGCCGGCATCGAGCTTTTGCACCGCGGCGGTGACGCTCTTGACGCAGTGGCCGCAGGTCATGTCGGGCAAGGTGAGTTCAATCATGGTGAGGCGCCTTCTGGGGGTAGATAGCAGCCCACTTGCGGCCGCCAAGCACATTGTCAAGCCCTGGCCCTGGGCAGGGTTGCGCTGGCGCAGGGTTGACCTTCGGTTTGACCTTCGGTTTGACCTTCCTCATGCATGACGCACCCCCGCACCGTACAGTGCCGCGGTGAACACCGCCACCACCCTGACCCTGCCCATTGAGGGCATGACCTGCGCCAGTTGCGTCAAGCGCGTTGAGCGCG
>JAYUHT010000034.1:0-2785 GCA_043766725.1 Burkholderiales bacterium
CGTTATACATCCTCGTTCAAGTCGTGCGCGCAGTTTCGTACACTATGACACATGGCCCAAACCACGATCAGTCACTTTCGCCATCTGATTCGCACACTGAACTATGTTGTTTCAACCCACGCGGCTGAGGAGCTCGAAGTCAACGCCAACCGCTTCTTGCGGCAAATGGCCAGCCACCAAGGCGCAATGGCCACTTGGACGGCCTGGGTGGCGCCCAAGACGCTGAAGCCTGCGGAAGCGGCGAAACTCATAGGCACGAACGAAGCGCTGCTGCGCGAGGTGAATTTGATCCCGCCGCACATGATGGTGAAGGTGGGCTCGACGCTGCTGGTGCCGCGCGCCGCGCACAGCCAGCAAGATGTCACCGAGCACGTGGCCGACAACGCCATGCTGACCTTTGCCCAGGAAGCGCGACCGCTGCGCAAGATCAGCTTCAAGGCCGGCCGCAAGGGCAGCACAGTGGCCGCCGTGGCGCGCCAGTACCGCGTCACCGCGGCCCAGGTGGCGCAATGGAACGGTGTGTCAGCCCAGGGCCATTTCAAGGCCGGCCAGGTCATCACGCTGATGTCGCCGGCCGCGGCTGCCAAAAAGGGCCCGCCCGCCAAGGCCCGAAGCCTGGCCACGGGCCACGGCACCATCAAGGGCAAGGCCACCGCCAAACGCAAGGCGGCGCCCGCTGTGCCGGCCCGCGCCGGTCACAAGACTCAGGCGGCGCCGAGGTAGTCGCGCTTGCCCAGTTCTACACCGGCCTGGCGCAACAGCGCGTAGGCCATGCTGGTGTGGAAGTACAGATTGGGCAGCACGTAATGCTTCAGGTAGGTTTCGCCGGTGAAGCGCAGCGGGTCGCCGACGCGCGTGGGCAGCAGCACTTCGCGCCCTTCGCTGCCGTCGATTTGTGCGGCCGGTATCGACTGCACGTAGTCCAGCGTCTTGCGGATGCGTTCGCGCAGCGCGTCCAGCGTGGTTTCGTTGTCGTCCCACTTGGGCACGTCCACGCCTGCCAGGCGGGAAACGCAGCCTTTGGCCATGTCGGCGGCAATCTGGATCTGCTTGGTGAAGGGCAGCATGTCCGGCGCCAGGCGCAAGCCCAGGTAGTTGGCGGTGTCGAACTTGCGGGTTTCGGCGTGGGCCTGTGCCTTGTCCAGCCAGGTGAGCATGTTGGTGAACATGCGTACAAAGACGGGCACGCTGCTGTTGTGCATGGTAAGGCTCATGGGGTCTCCTCGGGGCCTGTGGCGCCATGCGGTGTACACGGCGAGGCGCGATGCTAGCGCCGCACCGAATTGCTTGCAGCGCGGCCGCTGATGCCCGCTTTCTACAGGGCAAAATGAGGCCAGAACCCAGCGAAGCCCCGTGAACATCATCATCCTCGACGACTACCAGGACGCCGTGCGCAAGCTCCAATGCGCGGCCTTGCTGGAACCCCTGAATGCCAAGGTCTTCACCAACACGGTGAAGGGCATCGGCCAGCTCAGCGTGCGCTTGCGTGACGCCGACGTGCTGGTGCTGATCCGCGAACGCACCCAGTTCCCCAGAGCCCTGCTGGAAAAGCTGCCCAAGCTGAAGCTGATTTCGCAGACCGGCAAGGTGGGTTCGCACATCGACATCGAAGCCTGCACCCGGCTGGGCATCGCGGTGGCCGAAGGTGCGGGCTCGCCGGTGGCGCCGGCCGAGCTGACCTGGGCGCTGATCATGGCCAGCATGCGCCGACTGCCGCAGTACATCGGCAACCTGAAGCACGGCGCCTGGCAGCAGAGTGGGCTGAAGTCGGCCTCGATGCCAGCCAACTTCGGCCTGGGCATGGTGCTGCGCGGCAAGACGCTGGGCATCTGGGGCTACGGCAAGATCGGCCGCCTCATCGCGGGCTACGGCCGCGCGTTCGGCATGCAGGTGCTGGTGTGGGGGAGCGAGCATTCGCGCGAGCGCGCAGTTGCCGACGGTTGCCTGGCGGCCGACAGCTGCGAGAGTTTCTTCGAGCAGTGTGATGTGCTGACCCTGCACCTGCGCCTGAACGAGCAGACACGCGGCATCGTGCGCCTGGACGCGCTGTCGCGCATGAAGCCGACGGCACTGATCGTCAACACCTCGCGTGCCGAACTGCTGGAAGACAACGCGCTGGTGGCTGCGCTCAACCGCGGCCGGCCCGGCATGGCGGCGGTGGACGTGTTTGAGAGCGAACCCATCCTGCAGGGCCACCCGCTGCTGCGCCTGGAAAACGCCGTCTGCACACCACACATCGGTTATGTCGAGCAGGACAGCTACGAGATGTACTTTGGTGCCGCCTTCAACAACGTCATCAACTTCATCCGCAACGAGCCCAGCAACATCATCAACCCCGAGGCATTGAAAGTCTTGCGATGAACGTGGCTGCAGCCAGCCGCGCCCTGCTGGCCGGCAACTTCGCCATTGGTTGCGGTGTCATGGTGGTGGCCGGTTCGCTCAACGACCTGGTGGCTTCGCTGCAGGTGTCGGTGGCCCTGGGCGGGCAGCTCATCAGCGTGGCTGCGGTCGCGATGGCGCTCGGCGCGCCGTTGCTGGCGGTATGGTGGGGCAACACCGACCGCCGCCTGCTGCTGACACTGGCGCTGCTGTGGTACGCCGCCGGCCACTTGCTCAGCGCATGCATGCCGAACTACGCTGCGCTGCTGCCGGTGCGCGCACTGTCGATGCTGGGCGCGGCGGTGTTCACGCCGCAAGCCGCTGCGGCCATCAACGTGATGGCGCCAGCGGCCGAGCGCGGGCGTGCCATGACCTTCATCTTCCTGGGCTGGTCGATCAGCTCGGT
>JAYUHT010000035.1:0-7389 GCA_043766725.1 Burkholderiales bacterium
GTCAAAGAGCTGGCGGCGCGCCATGGTGCGCAGCCGCATCGCATCTTCGTGGCCGGGCTGTCAGCCGGTGCGGCGATGGCGGTGATCTTGGGCGAGACCCACCCCGAGCTGTTCGCCGGCGTGGGCGCCCATTCCGGCTTGCCGTATGGCAGCGCGCATGACGTTGCCTCGGCGCTGGCTGCCATGAAAGGAGGCCGCGGCGCGGCCGCGGGCTTGCTCGTTGCGCCACCGCGCGGGAAGGCGGCGCAAGCAGTGCCGATCATCGTCTTCCACGGTGACCGCGACCACACGGTGCAAGCGGCCAACGGCAGCGAGATCGTCGAGCAAGCCAAGCAAGCGCACCAGGCCGCCGCGGCAGGCGCCGCCTTGCGCACCACCACGCAGCCGGGCGTGGCCTCGGGCGGCCGGCGCTACAGCCGCACGGTTCATGCTGACGCCACGGGCCAGCCACAGATCGAAAGCTGGACGCTGCACGGCGCCGGCCACGCCTGGTCTGGTGGCAGTGCCAAGGGTTCGTACACCGATGTTGCCGGCCCCGATGCATCGGCCGAAATGCTGCGTTTCTTTCTGGCGCTGCCGCGCGCTGGCAGCGCCTGAAGGTGTTCGACCGGCGCCTGCCCGGTTCGTTGCGCCTATGGTCGTATCGGCCTATCAACCTATCGCGCCACAACCGCCTCGGCCAAACCTGCCAAGGCCTTGCGCAGTCCATCAGCCGCCGGGCAGGCGGGCACCCCGTGCCGCTGCGCCAGGAACGCCGGGTCGTTGTAGCCGAGCCAGACCTGCGCCGCATCGTCCTGCCAAACCAGGGCCTTCAGCGGCAAGTCGATACCCGCGGTCTGCGCACATTCGATCAACGGCGTGCCGCCCTGCGGGTTGCCGAAGATCAGCAATTCGGTCGGCCGCAGTGTCTTGCCCACCTTCGCGGCCCCAGCAGCGTGGTCGATGCGGGCAAACACGTTCAGGCCGCGCTGCTTCACCGTGGCTTCAAGCCGGTTCATGGTTTCCAGCGCGCTGTGCGGGCTCTTGACGGCCACCAGGCCGTCGGCGGCATGCGTGGTCAGGCAGGCGCACAGAACGGCAAGCAAGGCGGCGAGTTTGGGTGGTCGCATGGGGGGCTCCTGAAGTTGATCGAGATGTTAGACGGCCAACGGATTGCCATCGGCCGCCCAGCAAACTGGGTCGCCGCAGACAGGGCGGTGCTGACACTCGAGTGCGCAGCGCGGGCACAAGACCTCAGCGCCGCCCAGTGGCGCTGCACACTCACGCCACAGCGACGCGGCGCAAGGCCTGCGTTAGGCTTCAACACCGCACCAGGTTCAGGGGCCAAACATGCAAACCGTGAAGATCTTCTTGGCGTCTTCCGCCGAACTGCACGAAGACCGGCGCGATTTCGAATTGCTGCTGGGCCGCAAGAACAAGGAGTGGGTGCCGCGCGGCGTGTTCCTGGAACTGGTGATCTGGGAGGATTTTCTCGATGCCCTGGCCCCCACCCGGTTGCAAGATGAATACAACGCGGTGATCCGGGCTTGCGACTTGTTCGTGATGCTGTTTCACACCAAGGTCGGCAAGTACACCGAAGAAGAGTTCGAAGCTGCGGTGGGCCAATTCCAAGCCACGCGCCGGCCATTCATCTTCACTTACTACAAGGCGGCCGCGGCAGCGGCGGGCAGCACGGTGAGCGCGGCCGACACGGCCAGCCTGGTGGCGTTTCAGTCCAAGCTCAAGGCCATGGGCCACTACCAGACGATCTACAAGAGCGTGGCTGAATTGAACCTGCACTTTTACCGCCAGCTTGAAAAACTGGCCGTCGCAAAGTTTGTGCGCCTTGAGGCTGACGGCGACGCTGAAGGCTTCACAGCCGCCGCCGCCGCCGCGCGCCAGATGTTCACCGCCAACTTGGCGCCTGGTGCGGTGCTGGTGGTGGGGAGCAGCTATGCGCCCATCAAAACCACCACCCAGATTGATACGCGCGGCGGGCATGTCATCGGGCGCGATTTCATCCAGCACATCATGCAAGTTGCGCAGCCAGGTGAAGACCCGGCGGAGCTGCAATCGGTGGTTGCCAGTTATCTCGATAGTTTGGCAAACGATCTGGCCGGCATCAAGCTGGGCGACATTGACGACGCGCCTGACCAAAGCCGCCAAACCCCGCTGCAACTGGCCGACATTTATGTGCCGCTGAATACCAACCTGCGCCTGCCCAAGGGCATGGCGTTGCAGCAATGGCTGGCACATAAACGCGCGCCGCAGGGCGGCAAACACGAAGCTGAGGCTGAGAACGAACCCGTCAGTGCCCTGCAGGCCCTGGCCACGCACCGCCAGCTCACCTTGCTGGGCTTGCCCGGCAGCGGTAAAAGCACGTTCGGCGCCCATGTGCTGCTGGCCATGGCCCAGGCCTGGCAGGGGCAGCCGGGCGCGCTGCAAGCCCTGGGTGAAGCTTGGGAACACGGCGCCAAGTTGCCCATTCGCGTGGTGCTGCGCCAGTTCTCTGAGAGCCTGCCTGCCGGCGACAAGCCCGCCACGGCTGGCGACCTGTGGGCCTTCATCGCGCAAGACCTGCAAGCCAGCGGCTATGGCCTGTCAGACCGCACCGCGGAATACCTCAAGCGCCTGGCGCGCAACCAGGGTGCGCTGTTCTTGCTCGATGGCCTGGATGAGTGCGGTGATGAAGCACGCCGCAAGCGTGTGCAAGCCGCCCTGAATGCCCTGGTACGCAGCGCCGGGCCGCAATGCCGCTTCTTGCTCACCGCCCGGCCCTATGCCTGGCCAAAGGGCGCTGACCCGGCTGAAGGTGTTTACGCCCTGGCCGAACTGGAAGACGAGCAGATCGAACAATTCATCCAGCGCTGGTACGCCGCGCTGGAACAACGCAAATGGCGCAGCCCGGCCGATGCGGCGAAGAAGCGTGATGACTTGCTGGGCGCTTATCAACGGCCCGAGTTGCTGCCCCTGGCGCGCAACCCGCTGCTGCTGACGCTGATGACCACCCTGCACAGCAACCGCGGCCACTTGCCCGAAGACCGGGCCGATTTGTATAACGCTTCAGTTGACTTGCTGCTGCTGCGCTGGACGCGCACCTCAGGCAGCGAACAGGCCTTGCTCGATGCGCTGAACCAGAAAGACCTGAAGCTCTCAAACCTGCGCAGCGTGTTGGAGCGCGTGGCCTTAGAGGCCCACGAAAGCAATTTGGGCGAAGGCACGGCCAACATTGGCGAAGACACCTTGGTGCGCGCCTTCACGCCGCTGCTGGGCGGCAGCAAAGACAAGGCCGATTTGGTGGTGGACTACATCGAAAAACGCGCCGGCTTGTTGCTGGGCCTGGGCCAGCGCAAGGGCGGCGAGCGGGAGTTCAGTTTTCCGCACCGCAGTTTTCAGGAATTTTTGGCGGCGTGCCACTTACAGGCCAAGGGCGACTTTCCGGCGCAGTGTGCTCGCCTGGCGCGCCTGGCGCCCACGCACTGGCATGTGGTGCTGCCGCTGGCGGCGCGCCTGGCGGGTGCCGAGCGCGGCGCCAGTGCGGCAGACCATTTGGTGGGTGGCCAAGGCGTTGAAGAGTTCAAGCGCCAGGTTGAGCCTGGCGCCGCCGAATGGCTGTTTGCGCTGCTGGCCGCCATGCAATTGGCCGAGCTGGGCACGGGTGCGCTGCAGGCCGAGAAACGCACCGCCAACATCGCCGCGCGTGTGGCGAATTGGCTGGTGGCCGCGATGCCGTTGCACCCCAGCAGTGGCGGCCTGCGGGCCGTGCAGCGCGCCATGGCGGGTGATGTGCTGGCGGCCCTGGGTGACCCACGGTTTGATGCGAATCACGCGCACTTGCCCGCCGAGCCCGGCCATGGTTTTGTGCGCATTGAAGCTGATGCGGAATTTCGCATCGGCACGGCAAGCACCCAGCGCGACCGCATCAGCCAGATTGTCAAAGAGGATGTTCCTGGCGATGAAATCAACGATGCCGCCACGCCCACCCAAGCCTTTTACATGGGGCGCTATCCGGTGACCGTGGCGCAATTCAAGGCGTACTTGCAGGCCACGCAAACCGAGCCGGGATATGGCGATGCGTTGCGCGACCCGCCTAACCGCCCTGTGCGGTATGTCAGTTGGAGCGAAGCGCTGGAATATTGCGAATGGCTGAATGTGCAGCTACAGCACGCACCTGAGTTTGCCGACTCAGACCTGGCCGCGCTGGTGCGAAGTGGTGGGTGGCAGGTCGGTTTGCCCACTGAACGCGAATGGGAAAAGGCAGCCCGGGGCGGCTTGGTGGGTCAGGTGTTTTCTTGGGGCGACGAGCCTGACATTGAGCGGGCCAACCACAACGATTCAGGTGTGAACGACAGTTCTGCCGTGGGTTGCTTTGAGGCGAACGGCTACGGCCTGCACGACATGCTTGGCAATTTGTGGGAATGGACCAGCAGCCCGGGGATGAGCCGGGTGGCTGATGAGGATGGTGCCGTCATCAGTTTGGGTCGGCTCGAAAATGTCATAACGTTGGTCGTGCGCGGCGGCTCGTGGTTTCTTCCCGCAGGCTACGCGCGCTGTGCGTTTCGCGACCACCTCCATCCCGGCGGCCGCCTCCACTTCTTGGGCTTGCGTGTCATGTTGCGATCTTCCCCTGTCTCGAAACGCTGAGTGCTGCAACGTTGGCCTGTGACGTTCAGACTTGCTGCCAGCGCAAACCAACCCGCAGTAGTGCCTGGATATGGCATCCTCACAACGTAGAAAAGTCGGAGCAAACGTCATGTCCATGCAAAGTCAAGAGTTGCAAGCGCAGGTCCTTAGGTTGCCACCAGAGGATCGGGCGCGACTGCTGGAACTGTTGATCGCGAGCTTTGAGCCCAAGTCAACGGCCCAAGAGGCATGGGTTCAGCCTGCCCTGCAGCCCCGCGACGACGTCATGTCCGGCCGCGTGACCATGGTTGCCGGCGACGAAGCGTTGGCCCGAGTGCGGGCCAGAGCCGGGTGACGTACCGGCTACATCCCGCCTCAGATAATCTCAAAATACCGCTTCAACTCCCAATCCGTCACCGCGTCCTGCCACTGCCGCACTTCCCAATCGCGCGTGGCGGCGAAGTGATCCACGAAGGTGTCGCCGAACCAATCGCGGGCAATCGTTGACTCTTTGAATGTATGGTTAGCCCGCAGCAGCGAACGCGGCGCGCGGGGTGTGTTCTCAGAGCCCGCGTTCGTCCCCGTGACAGGCGGCGTGGTCAGCTTCAAGCCCTGCTCCACGCCGTGCAAGCCGGCGGCAATGACCGCGGCCATGGCCAGGTAGGGGTTCACGTCGGCACCCGGGCAGCGGGTTTCCAGGCGCGTGGCCTTGGGGCTGCCCGCAATCACACGGAAACTTGCTGTGCGGTTGTCCAGCCCCCAGGTGGGTTTCACCGGCGCCCAGAAGCCATCCACCAGGCGCTTGTAGCTGTTGATGGTGGGCCAGAACATGGGCGCGAATTCCATCAAACACTTGACTTGACCGGCCAGGTAGCTTTCGAACAAATGGCTCATCTTGCGCGGGCTCTTCGCGTCGAAGAAAAGGTTGGCCTTGCCGTCGGAAAGGCTTTGGTGGATGTGGCCCGAGCAGCCCGGCAAATGCTGGCTCCACTTGGCCATGAAGCTGGGCATGATGCCGAAGCGCTTGCCGATTTCGCGCGCGCCGGTCTTGAACAGAATGGCGCGGTCGGCCTGCTCCAGCGCTTCACCAAAGGCGAGGGCCACTTCCAGCACGCCGGGGCCGGTTTCGGTGTGCAGGCCTTCGATGGGCACCTTGAAGGCGGCCATTTCGTCCATCAGCGCATGGAAGAAATCGCGGTTGTCGGCCATGCGCAGCAGGGAGTAGCCGAACATGCCGGGGGTGATGGTCTGCGGGCCCACGCCCTTCTTGGCTGCCCAGCTTTCAGGCGTTTCGCGGAAGTTGAACCACTCGAATTCCATGCCGGCCATGACATTGAAGCCCAGCTTCTCGGCGCGCTTGAGCACGCGCTTCAAGGTTTGCCGCGGGCACACGGCGTAGGGTGTGCCGTCGGCGTTGACGAATTCGCCCAGGAAGAAGGGCACGTTCGCGTCCCACGGCACGTTGCGCGCGGTGTTCAGGTCGAGCCGGGCTAACGCATCAGGAAAGCCATGCTGCCAGCCGGTGACTTGCGCGTTGTCGTAAGTCTGGTCGCCGCTGTCCCAGCCGAACACCACGTCGCAAAAGCCGAAGCCGCCCTTCGGGTGGGGCTCTGTGGCGCCGAGGAATTTGTCGATGTGCAGGTACTTGCCGCGCAAGATGCCGTCGATGTCGCTGCACGCCACCTTCACCTTGCCGCTGCCGCTCTGGCGCACGGCGGTGATGGCGGGGTGTTCCTTGGCCAAGGCTTTCGTGCTCATGATGTGATCCCCATTTCCTTCAGTGCTGCGCCGATGGCCTGAACCGCCTGCTGCATTTCGTTGCGCCCGATGGCGCCGATGCAGCCGACGCGAAAGGTTTCCACCTCGGTGAGTTTGCCCGGGTAGAGGATGAAGCCGCGCTGCTTCACCGCTTCATAGAACGCCTTGAACTGATACGCCGGGTGCGCAGGGGCGTGGAAGGTGACGATGATGGGTGCCTGCAATTCCGGCGGCAAAAACGGTTTCAGGCCGAGTGCGCGCAGGCCGTTGATCAGTGCGTCGCAGTTGTCTTGATAACGTTTCAGGCGAGCCGGCTGCCCGCCTTCTTCGATGTGCTGGCTCAAGGCTTCATCAAGCGCCACCATCACGTGCGTGGGCGGCGTGAAGCGCCACTGCGTGGTCTTTTCCATGTACTGGTGCTGGTTGAACAAATCCATGGCCAGGCTCTGGCTGTTGCCTTCGCATTGCGCCAATACAGCCTGGCGGATGAACACGAAGCCCATTCCCGGCACGCCTTCTAGGCACTTGCCGCTGGCGGCAATGAGCGCGTCAAACCGCATGCGGCGTGCGTCAATCGGCAGCGCCGCGAAACTGCTCATGGCGTCGATGATCAAGCCCTTGCCGTGGCGTTCGCACACTGCGGCCACCTCGGCCAGCGGGTTGACCACGCCGGTGCCGGTTTCGCAGTGAATCAGCACCACATGGGTGATGCTGGCATCGGCCTTCAATTTCTCTTCCAGCACCGCGGGTGACACGGCGGCGTCTTCGGCAAACGGCACGGTGCTGGCGCGCCGGCCCATCAATGTGGTGAGCTTGGCGGCGCGCTTGCAGTAGGCGCCGTTGTCCAGCACCAGCACATGGCCATCGCGCGGCACGAGTGTCGCCACGGCGGCTTCAACGCTGAAGGTGCCGCTGCCTTGCAGTGGCACCGCCACATGGCTGCCGTGGCCGTGGATGATGTCTAACAAGCGGCTGCGCAGGCGCGCGGTGACGGCGTTGAAGCTCGCGTCCCAACTGCCCCAGTCGCGC
>JAYUHT010000036.1:0-7380 GCA_043766725.1 Burkholderiales bacterium
GCTGGGCGCAAAGGCGTTGTAGGCGCCTTGCATCTCACCCACAAAGCGCAGGCGGATGCCACGCCAACTGGTGTTGGCCAGCCTGAACTGCATGGCCGCGCGGTGCAGCGCCGGCCACACCGCCGCGATCAAGGTCAGGGCCAACATGCCGGACCACGGCGACACCTTGCCCGCCACGCCGTAAACCACGAACAGCGCCAGCACCAGCGCATAGCCGCGCAGCATGGCCCAGGGCTGGCCGTGAAAGGCTAGCGGCTGCCCGCCCACCAGCGTGTTGCCATGGAAGTAGCGCAGGCGGCGCAGTTTGGCGAACGGGTAGTAGATGCCCAGGGTGACGACCATCAACAGCAGGTTCACCGCCCAGATGCGAAAGTACTCGCTGCCCGAGCCGGTGAATTCAACCGTTAGTGTGCGTGCCACCGGCGCGGCGTCGCCCGTACTTGGCGGCAGCGCGGGCACCGGCTCAACGCTGGGTGGCTGCATCAACTCGACTCCCTGTTTGTTTGGATGTGGCGCGGCGCTGTGCATCAGGCTGGTCGTGCCGCTTGAGCCAGGCCAGGAATTCACCGTACCACTGCTGGCTGTTGCGCGGCTTCAAGACCCAATGGTTCTCATCGCCAAACCACAGCAGCCGTGCATCCACGCCGAGTGCCTTGAGCGTGTTGTAGTAGGCCAGGCCTTGCGTGTCAGGCACGCGGTAGTCGAGCGCGCCGTGCACCACCAGCGTGGGCGTGTTCATGTTCGCGGCATAGGTGTGCGGGCTTTGCGCCTGCACCTTGGCCGGGTCGTCCCAGTACCAGGTGCCCAGTTCCTTGGCATGCCATTCGCAGGCATCGTCGGCGAACATGGCCGTCCAGTCGAAGCAGCCGGCGTGGCACACATAGGCCTGGTAGCGGCCAGGCTTCAAGTGGCCGTTCATCCACGCCACCATGTAGCCGCCGTAGCTGCCGCCGGCAGCGAAGACGCGCTTGGCGTCGGCCCAAGGCTCCTTCAGCAAGGCGGTGGTGGCGGCCTCCACGTCTTGCAGTTCAAGCTCGCCCCAACGGTGGGTGATGCTGTCCAGGAACGCATAGCCAAAGCCCGATGAGCCGTGGTAGTTGACGCAGGCCACCACGTAGCCCGCGGCGGCGAACAGCGGGTTGTTCCAGCGGTAATGCCAGCCGTCACCCGGGCCCGTGTGCGGGCCGCCGTGGATGTTTTGCAGCAGCGGGCACTGCTTCTTCGCGTTCTTCTTGTCATCAAACCCGGGCGGATAAAACAGCCACATCTGCACCTTGTCGCCCTGCGCGCCCTTGAACCAGCGATCTTCCACCCGGCCTAACGCCACATTGCGCAGGACAGCGTCATTGAACGCTTCAATGCGCAGGGCCGCGCGTCCCGGCAACTGGGCGTGGATGCGCGCCGGGTGGTCGGCGGCGTCAGCCAGGGTGACCAGCGTGCCGGCGGCCTTGTCGAAGCCCGTCACGGTGCCGCCGTGCACCACGACTTCGGCGCGCTTGTCAACCAGGTCGAAGCGCCAGAGGTGCGTGCGGCCGTGCTGCTCGGCGCAGATCAGCAACGCCTGGCCATCGTCTTCCCAGTGCAGCGGGGCGTTGACCTCGTGGTCCCACTCGGCGCTGGCCACCTCGAAGCCGCGCTGCCCGCGTTGCCACAGGCACAGTTGCGAGGGCATGGTGTGCTTCAGGCCCTGGTGGCTGGCGATGAAAGCGATGCGTTGCCCGTCGGCGCTGTAGCGCGGGGCGCGGCAGTCCCATTGCGCGTCTTGCACGAGCACATCAACCTTGTCGGTCTTCAGGTTCAGCTCGCCCAGCGCATAGCGGCCATCGCTGCGCTTTTGCGCCGCCGGGTCAAAGGCAAAGACGATGCGTTGGCCATCGGGTGAGATGTCATAGCAGTTCGCATCGGGGTCGGCGCGGGTGAGCTCGTAGCCGCTGCCTTCGAACAGGTCGCGGTGCTTGCCCGTGGTGAGGTTCAGCACAAACAAGTGCGGCACGCGGCCCATGGGCAGGTTGTGATCCCAGTGCCGGTACTGCGCTTCGCTGGTGGCGTAGCCGCTTTCCTTGCGCGCCTTGAACGCCTTGTGCGCCTTGGCCTGCGCGGCGTTGCCCTTCAGCTCGGGCCAGACCCAGGAGATGAAGGCGATGCGCTTGCCATCAGGAAACCAGCGCATGCTGCCCACGCCGCTGGGCACCTGGCCGACGCGGCGGGCTTCGCCGCCATCGGGGGCGATGAGGTAGAGCTGGGCGGCATCGTCCTTGCTGCCTTGTTGCTCGCGTTTGGCGGTGAAGGCCACCGCGTCGCCGCGCGGGCTGAAGCGCGGTTGCCCGTCTTTGTCGCCGCAATGGGTGAGCTCGCGTGGCGCGCCGCCCAGCGTGGACAGCAGCCACAGGCTGCTGCGCGAGGTGTTCTCGGCCATCGAGTGGCTGCTGGCGCTGCATACGGTCTGGGCACCGTCGGGGCTGAGTGAAGGCATGCCCAGGCGGGTGAGGCGCCACAGGTCTTCAACGGTGATCGGGCGTTTTGGCACAGTGGGGGTCTCCTGTTCCCCCCAGTGTCGCACTGGACATGGCCGCGGCTGGGGTGCAAGCTGCTGCCGGGTCAGGGTGTCAGCCGGGCCGAGACGGTGCTTCGATGAAAGATGTGGGTCAGCCAGTCGCGGTGTTCACCTTGGGGCGCTTTGCCGTGGTGAAAAACGGGCAGCCGCTGAGCTTCGCGCCGAAGGCGCCACGCAAGCCGCTTGAACTGTTGCAAGCCCTGATTGCCCTGGGCGGGCGCGGCGTGTGTGTCGAGCAACTGGCCTTGGCGGTGTGGCCGCAGCAGGCCAGCGAGGACCCGCGCAACCTGATGGACAACACCGTGCACCGGCTGCGTGCCCTGTTGGGCGGGCGCGAAACGGTGCTCGTGCGCGACGCCAAGCTCAGCCTGAACGACCAGCAGTGCTGGGTCGATGCCTGGGTATTCGAGCGGCTGAGCAGTCAACACGACCATGCACCCCAACCCTACACGGCGGCGGCCGCCTTGCAACTTTATCAAGGCCACTTCTTGCAGCGCGAAGACAGCCGCCCTTGGCTGCTGCCGTACCGCGAACGCTTGCACCAGGGCCTGACGCGGCTGCTGCTGCATGCCGGCCAGCGCCTGGAAGACGCCGGCCAGTGGGCGTGCGCCGTGCAGTGGTATTCGCGCGCCGTGCAGGCCGACCCGTTGTGCGAGGCACTGCATTTCAGGTTGATGCTGTGCCACCAGCAGGCGCACCAACTGGCCGATGCCCTGGCGGCCTACCAGCGTTGCCACGAGCTGCTGCGCGAGGTGCTTGGCGTGGCGCCTTCGCCCGCCACGCAGGCGCTGGCGCGCAGCCTGGGCCGTGGCGGTGTGGTGCCTCGCGCGCTGCGTTCGCGCTGAGGGTTGCTGCCCCGAACCCCTAGCTTGCAGGGCTGCGTGCCCCTAGCTTGGCGCGATCTCTAAGGCATCTCTAAGGACGCTGCGCCTAGGCTGCCGGCTCTGTCAACGAACCTGCAAAGAAAGGATGAACGCCTCGCGCTGCACTGGGTGGCCAGACGTTTATGTGATCCATCATGTTGAACACGCTGATTGCCCGTTTGTTTGGCCGCCACATTGCTCCCGCATCACATTTTCAGCGCCGCACCTCGCGCCGCGGGCAGCGCCAACCCAGCATGGTGTTCGAGGCATTGGAAGGGCGCTTGCTGTTGTCGGCGGGGTTGATCGGCATTCCGGATTGGGTTGACCAGGGGCCGTCGATTTCAATCAACGGCCAAACCGCCGGGTTGGCTGGGCCCAACCCGGTTGCCGGGGCGATTGAGGCCATCGCCGCCGAGCCGGGCGATGCGAACACCATTCTGGTCGGCACGGTGGCCGGTGGCATCTGGCGCACCACCGATGCCGGTGTGAACTGGACGCCGCTCACTGATCAATGGCCATCGCTGTCATTTGGCGCCATCGAGTACAGCCCGATCGACCTCACTAACAACACCTTGTTTGCGGGCACCGGCAGCTTCAGCAGTGGCGGCAATGGCGGCCCGGCGGTAGGCGGCCTGCGCAGCACCGATGGCGGCAACAGCTGGGTGGGGATTGGCGCCGAATTCACCGGCCAAGCCGTGCGCAGCATCGTGCCGGCAGGCGGCACGTCGTTGGCCGACCAGGTGGTGCTGGTGGCCACAACCTCCGGCGCCGGGGGCGTGTGGCGCAGCGCCAATGGCGGCGCAACCTTCACCCGCGTTTCAGGGTCGCTGGCCCCAGCGTTGGATGGGCTCGACAACGACGGCGATGGCACTACCGACGAGGTGGGTGAACTGAACCTGCCCAACACCAGCGCCAGCCAGATTGCGCGCGACCCCAGCAACGCCAACCGCTTCTATGCGTCAGTGCCCAACAACGGCGTGTATCGCACCGACAACTCAGGTCTCAATTGGGTGCAGATGAACGGCACCGGAGTGAACCTTCTGACCGGCGCCGGCGCTTCCTCGCGCATTGAAGTCTCGGTCAGCGCCAACGGCGGCGTGGCCTACGCCGGCTTGATCAGCGCCGGCGCACTGACCGGTGTGTTCCGCTCTACCGACCAAGGCGCGAACTGGGCGGCTCTGGGCGTGCCCGCGCCGACCATCCACCCCGGCGGCCAGGCCGGTACGCACTTCTCGATCTTGGCCGACAACGTGGCCAATGACGTGGTTTACGTTGGCGGCGATCGCCAGGGTGGCGGTGGCCCGTTCGTGGGCAACCTGTTCCGCAACAACGCCGGCCCCTGGGCGCCCATCGTGCTGGGTGGTGCGGCAGGCACAGCACCCCATGCTGACTCGCGCGACATGGTGTTCGACGCCAACGGCAACATCCTTGAATCCGACGACGGTGGCATCTATCGCCTGGTCAACCCGAACGCCGTCGGCACGGCCTGGCAGGCCTTTCCCACGCTGCCGCGGGTGGCGCAGTTCATCACCAACATCGACTACGACGAATTGAACAACGTCATCACCGGCGGCACGCAAGACACAGGCTCACCTGAGCAGGTCAGCGGCTTCACCTGGCGCGACACCAGCCAGGCCGACGGTGGCTTCACCGCGGTCGACAACGACCAGGTCGCCCACCCGGGCACGACGCTGCACTACAGCAGCTTCCAGAACTTCGGCGCCTTCTCGCGCACGACGATCAATGCCGCCAACGTGCCCGGTGCCTCTGCCGGGGTGGGGCTCGTTGTGGCCGGTGCCGGTGGCAGCACCTTGACCAAGGCGGTGAACATCGCCGGCAACACCATACGCACCTTCGACAACACGCTGCAATTCACGCAGCCCTTCGTGCTCAACCGCATCACGCCTGCGCGCATGCTGATCGGCACCAACTTCCTGTACGAATCCACCAATAACGGTGACACGCTCACGTCGCTGGGTGGGTTGAACAATCTTAACGTCGGTGGCATTGACGACGACCAGGACGGCGCCATCGACGAAGGCGATGAATTCACACCCAGCGGCGCAGTTGGCACCGTGACGGCCATGGTCTACGGCGGCAGGCGGGGCGGCGTGGACAACGTGGCGCTGACCTATGCGGCATCGGGCGCTACCTTGCGCTTGCGCACGGCGAACACCACCAACACCACGGCCGATTTCGCCACTGTCGCTGGCTACACAGGCGGCTCGATTCGCGACATCGAAGTCGACCCCGACGACTGGAGCCGTGGCTATGTGGTCGACACTGCCGGTCGCGTGTTCTCACTTGCCGCTGCCGACACCGCCACGCCAACCTGGGTCAACATCACCGGCAACCTGGCCGGCTTCGTCACCGACGTGCGCGATGTGGAGCTGTTCACCGACACTGCGGCGCCGGGTGATGACGTGGTGCTGGTCAGCGGCTTCGGCGGCGTGTTCCGCACCCTCAACCCAGGTGCCACGGCGCAATGGAGCGAGTACGGCGCCAACCTGCCCAATGTGGTGGCGGTCGATCTGGTTTATGACGCAGTTGACGATGTGCTGGTGGCCGGCACCTATGGCCGCGGCGCGTGGAAAGTGTCAAGCGTGGCCAGCACGATCGACACCCTGGGCGTGCTGCAAATCTACGGCGACGATGATTTCTCGGGCCAGGACGACACCATCCGCCTGATTCTCAATGCGGCCAACCCCTCGCTGCTTGATGTCACCATCAACACCGACTTCTTCCAGTTCCAACTCTCGACGATCCAGCAGATCAATGTGGACAGCCTGGGCGGCAAGGACACGTTGATCGTGGACAGCACGAACGGCCTGATCACGGTGCAAAACGGCATCCGCTACGACGGCGGCGCGGGTTCGGATGCGCTGCAACTGCTGCAAACCGGCGGCGCGCAGCGCACCAGCGACACCTACAGCGTGGGCCCCGGCCTGGGCCAGGGCCTGAGCGTGATCGTGGGCGCTGGCACGGCCGGCACGCAAACCGTTAACTTTGACAATCTGGAACCGGTGCTCGACCTGGTGCCCGCGGCCCTGTTGACCGTCAACGCCACGGGCGGCGACAACGCCATCAACTTCACACAAGGCGGCCTGGTCACCAATGGCAAGGTCAGCATCGACGCCTACGAGACCATCGAGTTCAGCAACAAGGTCGCGTTGGTGATCAATGCACTGGCCGGCGCTGATGCAGTGGGCATCAACAACGCCGCCACACCCACCGCGCTGGCCACGATCACCATCAACGGCGGCGACCCCGGCGTGGGCGATTCATTGAGCATCACCAGCACGGGTGCTGCGGTGAGCGCGAACACCGCCACCGCCAGCATCACCGGCGCCACGGGCGCGGGCGGCGCGGTTGGCGTGAACTACAGCGGCATCGAAGCCCTGGCCCTGGGTGGCGCCATCGGCACGCTGGCCTTCACCACCACGGGCGCTGACGACGCCCTGAACGTCACCCCCGGGGCCAGTGGCACGGCCAACAGCGGCACGCTCGTTGCAAGCGGCGTGGTGCCCAGCATCAGCTTCAGCAACAACGGCGCCATCACCGCCAACCTGGGCGCGGGCAACGACACGGCCACGGTGAACGGGTCAGCACTTGCCGACACCTTTGCCGTGGGCAGCGCCGCGGTGGTCATCACCGGGCGCAACGCGGTGAACCTCACCGGCACGGAGTCGGTCATCGTCAACGGCGGCGCGGGCAGCGACATCTTCAACGTCACCCCGGCCGCCAGCGTGGCCTTCTTCATCGACGGTGGTGACCCCGTGGGCATCTTGCCCGGCGACCTGCTGGCCATCAACTCGGGCGCGCAGACCGTCACCTTCAACGCCGGGCCGCAGACCGATGAAGGCAGCTTCGGCGTCGGCGCCAACGCGCCGGTGAGTTTTGATCACATCGAATCCTTCGCCATCAACGGCACCGGCCCGGCGGTGATCAACGGCACCAACGGGC
>JAYUHT010000037.1:0-19274 GCA_043766725.1 Burkholderiales bacterium
CATGGCCAGTGCACCGAAGTAGGCCAGGTGGCTTTCGCGCCGGTTCATCCAGCCCAGCACGAACATGAAGCCGCCCATCAACAACAAGGTGGCGCTCAACGCCTGCGAGACATCCACATTCAGTGCCTGCTGCCAGCCGTGGCGCACCGCCAGTTGCGACTGCGGGCCGATTTGCAGCGCCGACATGCCGCCGGCGCGGTGCGACGAACCGGTGTGCGCCAGCGGGTGGCCCACGACCTTGATGTCCAGCGCGTTGTCGCCGGGTTGCATCAGCGCGGCCGGCAGGTTCACCAGTTGAGGGTGATTGCAGTTGTGGCTCAGCGGCTCGGTCATGCGCCCGCCGCTGAAGATGACCTGGCCGTTGAAGAACACCTCCAGGTTGGTGCACACATGCGCGATGTACAGCGCCATCAGCTCGCCGCTGGCGCGCGCACCCTCGGCCTGGAAGTGCAGCCGGTACCACACCGGGCCGGGCTGGTCGCGCCGCGTGCGGTGCCACTCATCGGGCAGTTTGACGACCTTGGCCGCCTCATCGAGCGGGAAACTTCGGCCCTCGCCCACCGCCGAGAGCGCCGCGTTCAGCGTGACCACCTGGGCCGGCACGGCCGCACTCGCCAGCCCCAGCAGCGCCGCCATCAACCAGACCCGCAGCGCGGTGCAGAACGGCCAAGCGCGTGGGGGGCAAGCGGGTGGGGACATGGGCGCGCGATTGTGCAGGATGGGTCTCGGCGCCTGGGCGCGGAAAAGCGGGGTGTCTGGTTGGTGTCTGGTTGGTGTCTGGTAACCGTCTGGTACGCAGCGACAATGCCGCCGCCCGCTGCAACCTCAAGCCGACCAGCTCCTGACCCTTGATCCTGCGCCACAACTTCGAGCCGCCTGACAACGCCCGCCTGGCGCAGCTTTGCGGGCCGCTGGACGCCCACCTGCGGCAAATTGAAGCCGCCCTGGGCGTGGCGCTGAACCGGCGCGCGCAGGCCCTGCGCATCGAAGGCCCTGCGGCGGCCGCGCGCCAGGCGCTGGCGGTGCTGTGCCGGCTGTACGAGCAGTGCGAGGCGCCCTTGGCCCCCGACCAGATCACCCAGGCCCTGGCGGCGGAGGCGTTGGCGCAAGGCGGCGAGATCGTGCTGCACACGCGCCGCACCGACCTGGCCGCGCGCACGCCAAACCAGGCCCAGTACCTGCGCCACATCTTGGCGCACGACCTGAGCTTCGGCATCGGCCCGGCCGGCACGGGCAAGACCTTCCTGGCCGTGGCCTGCGCCGTCGATGCGCTGGAGCGCAGCGCGGTGCAGCGCATCGTGCTCACCCGCCCGGCGGTGGAAGCCGGCGAACGGCTGGGCTTTTTGCCGGGCGACATGGCGCAGAAGGTGGACCCGTACCTGCGCCCGCTGTACGACGCGCTGTACGAACTGCTGGGCTACGACCGCGTGCAACGCGCATTCGAGAAAGGCCAGCTCGAAGTCGCGCCGCTGGCCTTCATGCGTGGGCGCACGCTCAGCCAGGCCTTCGTGATTCTTGATGAAGCGCAGAACACCACCTCAGAGCAGATGAAGATGTTCCTCACCCGCATCGGCCTGGGCTCACGCTGCGTGGTGACGGGCGACGTCAGCCAGATCGACCTGCCCAAGGGCCGCACCAGCGGCCTGGTCGAAGCGCGCAGCGTGCTGGCCGGTGTGCCCGGCATCGCCTTCACCGACTTCACGGCCGAAGACGTGGTGCGCCACCCCCTGGTGGCGCGCATCGTGCGCGCCTACGAAGCCGTGCCCGCGAGCGGCAAGTGACGAGCGGGTGACAGGCAAGAAATGGCGCTGCCTGCCTTGCAACTTTCCTTGCAGTTCGCCGACCCGCGGCACCGTGGGCACCTGCCGCGCCACTGGGTGGCCAAGTGCATCCGCCACGCCTTGCGTGCACCGGGCGCGATCACCGTGCGCGTGGTGGGCGAAGACGAAGGGCGCCGCCTGAACCGCGAATTCCGCCGCCAGGACCATGCCACCAATGTGCTGACCTTCGACTACGAGCGCACACCCGTGGTGCTGGCCGACCTGGTGCTGTGCGCGCCGGTGGTGGAACGTGAAGCACTGGCGCAGGGCACGCGCTTGAGCGCGCACTACGCCCACCTGCTGGTGCATGGCGCGCTGCATGCGCAAGGCCACGACCACCTGCGTGCCCGCCAGGCCCAGGCGATGGAGGGTCTGGAAAGCACCATCTTGCTCGGGCTTGGTTTTGCCGACCCGTACCGCCGTTGAAGCGAGTCAGGGCCGGCGCTGCGACCCGAGGTAGCGCCGGCGCCAGAAGTAGGCGACCAAGCCCGTGGCCACGGCGGCCATGATGGTCATGGCCACCCAGATGCCGGTGGCGCTGTGGATCAACGGCAAGGCATCGAAGTTCATGCCGAAGAAACCGGTGATCAGGTTCAGCGGCAGGAAGATGGCGGTGAGCACGGTGAGCGTGCGCATGATCTCGTTGGTGCGGTGGCCCAGCGCCGAGAAGTGGATTTGCACCGCGGTTTCGGCCGATTGTTCGAGCCGGCGCACATGGCCCAGCACGCGCTCGATGTGCTCTTGCACATCACGCGAGCGCACGCGCAGCAACTCGCGTTCGCGCCGCGCCGCGATGGATTCTTCATCGGGCCATTCGTCCAGCGCATCGAGCCATTCCTGCACCGCGCTGCGCTGGTCTTCGCAGGTGTCTTCCAGCAAGTGCAGCGCATTGCGCGCTTCGAGCAGCCGCTGCCAACGGTTGAAGGGACTTTTCGGGTCGAGCAGTTGCGCTTGCAAGTGGCCGAACTGGCGCGTCAGCGAGCGGCGCAGTTCGAGGTAGCTGTCGACCATGAAGTTCACCATGCGCAGCATCAGCTCGGCCGGGCTGGTGGGCAGGCGCGAGCCGCCTCGCGCGTCATGCGGGCCCTGCGCATGCATGGCCAGGCGTTGGGCGAAGTGCTCGCGCACCAGGCAGTCGGGCGGGTGCACGGTGATCAGCACGCGGTCGAAGATGGCAAAGCCCACCGGGCTGGTGGCCACCGCCGCGGGCAAGGCATCTTCGGGTTCGGTGTTGGGCGGTGCCAGCAGGCGGCGAAAGACCAGCAGGTCGTACCACGAGGTGGTGTCGAACTGCGACCTTAACTGCGCGTTCAACAGGTCAGCCACATGCAGGTCGACCAGGTTGCCGCAGTCCCACTGCGTCAGCGCCGCCTGGACGGCGGGCAACTGCGCCTCAAGCTTGTCGCGCGCGCAGCCGATCCAGATGAACCCCGCCCCCGGCAGGGCCGCGGGCAGCGCCGGCAACTCGGCAAAGACTTCGGGCGCGACGTGGCAGACGCGCATCGTGCTTCAGGCTTGGCGCAGCAGCCGCGCAGCGTCGAGAGCGAAGTAGCTCAGCACGCCATCCGCGCCGGCGCGCTTGAACGCCAGCAGCGACTCCATCATCACCGCGTCATGCGCCAGCCAGCCATTGGCTGCCGCCGCCTTGAGCATGGCGTACTCGCCACTCACCTGATAGACGAAGGTGGGCACGCGGAACTCCTGCTTCACACGACGCACGATGTCGAGGTACGGCATGCCGGGCTTGACCATCACCATGTCGGCACCTTCGGCCAGGTCCATCGCCACTTCACGCAAAGCTTCATCGCTGTTGCCGGGATCCATCTGGTAGGTCTGCTTGTCGGCCTTGCCCAAGTTGGCGGCGCTGCCCACGGCGTCGCGGAAGGGGCCGTAGAAGGCGCTGGCGTACTTGGCGCTGTAGGCCATGATGCGGGTGTGGATGCGCCCCGAGCCTTCGAGGGCGTCACGTATGGCGCCGATGCGCCCGTCCATCATGTCGCTGGGGGCCACGATGTCCACGCCGGCCTCGGCCTGCACCAGCGCCTGCTGGGTCAGCACCTCCACCGTCTCGTCGTTCAGGATGTAGCCCGTGTCATCGAGCAGGCCGTCCTGGCCGTGGCTGGTGTACGGGTCCAGCGCCACATCGGTGAGCAGGCCGAGCTGCGGAAAGCGCTGCTTCAATTCGCGCAACGCGCGCGGCACCAGGCCGTCGGGGTTGGTGGCTTCGCGGCCGTCGGGCGTTTTCAGGCTCGGGTCGATCACCGGGAACAGCGCCATCACCGGCACGCCCAGCGCCACACATTCCTCGGCCACGCTGAACAGGCCGTCAATGCTGCGGCGCTGCACGCCGGGCATGCTGGCCACGTCTTGCGCGCGGCCCACGCCGTCGAGCACGAACACCGGCAAGATCAGATCGTGCGGCGCCAAGGCGTGTTCGCGCACCAGGGCACGGGTGAAGGCATCGCGGCGCAAGCGGCGTGGCCGGTAGGCCGGGAAGGTGGCAAGGTGCGGCACGGTGATCCCCTGTACGCGGCTGAGGGCGGCCAAGCGCCCGGGCGCCCCTGCTGTGGGCGTGGCGGTTGGCTTGACCGCCGGACCCTTGGTTTACGGTATTCCGCAACCCGGGGAGTCCTGCTAGAGTTGTCAGTGAATGATAGCCGCAAGGTCGTCATTCCCTGCTTTTCCTCCCTGAGCAGGTGCCTTAGCGTATTGACAGCGATAAGGCTTGCCGGCCCTGATTCACTTCAGGGCCGTTTTTTTTCGCGCCACATAATGACTCGCATGAGCACCGGCTACCTCTGGGTCAAGGCGTTTCACATCGTCTTCGTGACGAGCTGGTTTGCCACCCTGTTTTACCTGCCGCGGTTGTTCATCAACCTGGCCGATGTGGCGCCTACCAGCCATGCCGAGCGCGAACGGTTGCTGTTGATGGCCCGGCGGCTGTTGCGCTTTGGCACCCTGCTGATGCTGCCCGCGCTGGTGCTGGGCTTGGTGTTGTGGCTGGGCTATGGCGTGGGGCGCGGCGGCGCTAACGTTTGGCTTAACCTGAAGCTGGTACTGGTGGCGCTGGCCGGCGGCTACCACCACGCCTGCGCGCGGCTGCTGCACAAGTTTGAACAGGGCCGCAACACGCGCAGCGCGCGTTGGCTGCGCGTGTTCAACGAAAGCGCGGTGCTGCTGTTCACGGCGACGGTGGTGCTGGTCGTGGTCAAGCCCTTTTGAGGGGCTGTGCGCAGTTCGCCTCGCAGTTCCGCCGGCCCGCTGACCTGGGCCTACACCGCGCTGGTGTTGTATGCCAGCCTGTACCCCTTCGGACCTTGGCGCTGGCCGCCTGGCAGCACGGCGCTGGCCTTCCTGGTGTTGCCCTGGCCGCCTTGGCGCGACCCGTTCGACGTGGTGTCCAACTTGCTGGGCTACTTGCCGCTGGGCGGGTTGCTGTACCTCGCTGGTGCGCGCCGCGGCCGCCGCGGCGTGCCAGCGCTGCTGCGCGCGGGGGTGTCAGCGGCGCTGCTGTCGTACAGCACTGAATTGATCCAGACCTTCTTGCCCGGGCGCCACCCCTCGGCCGTGGACTGGGCGCTCAACACGGCTGGCGCGTGTATCGGCGTCGGCCTGGCGTGGGCACTGCACCGGCTGGGTGTGTTGCAGCGCTGGCAGGTCGTGCGCGAACGTTGGTTCGTGCGCGACAGCGCCGGCGCGGTGGCGCTGCTGGCGCTGTGGCCGGTGGGCCTGCTGTTTCCGGCGCCCGTGCCGCTGGGCCTGGGCCACGTGGGCAGCCGCCTGGGCGAGTGGGCTGCCGAGTGGCTGGATGAGACGAGTTGGCTGCCATGGCTTAAGACGTCGGTCGACCTGGGCCACGTGCTGCCCCAACCTCTGGCGCCGTTCAGCGACGGCTTGGTGCAACTGCTCGGCTTGCTGGCACCGTGCCTGCTGGCGTTTTGTGTGGCCCGCGGCAGCTGGCGGCGCGGCGTGCTGGTGCTCGGTGCGCTGGCACTGGGCTTTGCGGCCACCACCTTGTCCACCGCGCTGAGTTTCGGCCCTGAACATGCCTTGGCCTGGTTCACGCCGCTGACCCCATTGGCCTGGTCACTGGCCTTGCTGCTGGCCGCGCTGCTGGCTGGGCTGCCGCCCAAGCCCGCCGCGGCGCTGGGCCTGGTGGTGCTCACCGCGCTGGTGGTGCTGGTGGTGCAGGCGCCGGCTGACCCGTACTTCGCCCAAAGCTTGCAGGCCTGGGAGCAGGGCCGCTTCATCCGCTTCAACGGCCTGGCCCTGTGGGTGGGTTGGCTGTGGCCGTACGCGGCCATGGGCTGGCTGCTGGTGCGCTTGGGCAGCCGCGAATAGCGCCAGGGTGCGACAGGCGCCTGACCCCGCCTACCTACAATCCCGCGCATGAGTTATTACGACCAGCATGTCTTTTTCTGCTTGAACCAGCGCGACAGCGGCGAGGCCTGTTGCGCCAAGCAGGGCGCGCAAGCCGCGTTCGATCATTGCAAACGCAAGGTGAAGGCGGCCGGCCTGGCCGGCCCGGGCAAGGTGCGCGTGAACAAGGCGGGTTGCCTGGATCGTTGCGCCGGCGGGCCGGTGTTGGTGGTCTATCCGCACGAGACTTGGTACACGTATGTCGACCATGAAGACATCGACGAGATCGTTGAGTCCCATCTGGCCGGCGGCCGCGTCGTCAAGCGGCTGTTGCTGGACCCGGCCATTGGCCGCTGAAAACGCATGAACGCCAGCACGCAGCGCCAGGCCATCGCCGGGCCGGCCGGCGCGATTGAATGCGCCGTCGATGCGCCCGCTTCATCCCGCGGCGTGGCGGTGGTTTGCCACCCCCACCCGCTGCACGGCGGCAATCTCGATAACAAGGTCGCGCAGACCCTGGCCCGGGCGTTTTTGCAAGCGGGGTTGACGGCGGTGCGCTTCAACTTCCGCGGCGTCGGGGCCTCAGCCGGTGTGCATGACGACGGCGTGGGCGAAGTGCAAGACACGCTGGCCGTGGCTGCGGCCTTTGCCCAGCCTGGCCTGCCGCTGGTGCTGGCCGGTTTTTCTTTTGGCGGCTTCGTGGCGGCCCAGGCGGCGCAGGCCTTGGCCGCCACTGGCACACCGGCAGCGCAACTGGTGCTGGTGGGCCCGGCGGCGAGCCGCTTTGCCATGCCGGGCGTGCCGGCGGGCAGCCTGGTCATTCAAGGCGAGGCCGACGATGTCGTGCCCTTGGCAGCGGTGCTTGACTGGGCCCGCCCCCAGGTGCAGCCGGTGACTGTGCTGCCCGGCGTGGGCCATTTCTTCCATGGCCAGTTGCCTTTGTTGAAGTCCCTCGTGGTCGCAGGCCTGCGGGTCTGAAAACTCACCACGACAGCTGAATTTCTTTTCTTCATTCATGCCCATGATCCGAACCCTTGCCCTGGCGCTGGCCCTGCTGCTGACGCTCACCCCCACGGCCCGCGCCCAGGCGCCGCAGCCGCCAGAAATCGCCGCGCGCCAGTACCTGCTGTACGACTTGAGCGGCAACCAGGTGCTGGCCGAGCGCGGCGCTGATGCGCAGGCCGACCCGGCATCGTTAACGAAACTGATGACTGCCTACCTGGTGTTCAACGCGCTGCGCGACAAGAAGCTCACGCTGGAGCAGACGCTGCCGGTGTCGCTGCGCGCCTGGGCCGAACGCAAGGGCGGTGGCTCGCTGATGTTCATCGACACCACCATGACGCCCAAGGTGGACGAGTTGCTCAAAGGCATGATCGTGCAAAGCGGCAACGACGCCTCGGTGGCGCTGGCCGAGGCCGTGGGCGGCACGCTGGATAATTTCGTGGCCATGATGAACCGCCAGGCGCAGGCCTGGGGGCTGAAGAACACGCAGTTCAAGAACGTCACCGGCCTGACGGAACCCGGCCACTATTCGTCGGCGCGCGACATGGCCTTGATCGCGGTGAAGATCATCACCGACCACCCGGGCTTCTATCCCAACTACTCGATCCGCAACTTCGCGTTCAACAAGATTGCGCAGGACAACCGCAACATGCTGCTCGGGCGCGACCCCACGGTGGACGGCATGAAGACCGGCTACACCGACACCGCCGGGTACTGCCTCATCGCCAGCGCGGTGCGCGAATTCCCCAACGGCAAACGCCGCCTGCTCAGCGTCGTGCTGGGCGCGGCGTCGCGCGAAGCCCGGGCGGCGGAAAGCCAGAAGCTGCTGAACTGGGGCTACCAGGCGTGGGACGCGGTGAAGTTGTTTGACGCCGGCAAGCCGCTGGCCAGTGCCAGGGTGTGGAAGGGCCGCGCCGAGCAGGCCCAGTTGGGCACGGCGGGGCCCTTGATGATCACCGTGCCGAAAGGCGAGGGCGACAAACTCAAGACCGAAATCGAACGCACCGACCCGCTGATTGCGCCGCTGCAAAAGGGCCAGGCGGTGGGCAACGTCAAGATCAAGACTGCCGCCGGTACGCTGCTTGCCACGGTGCCGCTGGTGGTGCTGGAGCCGGTGGAATTGGCTGGCATCTTCGGCCGCGCCTGGGATGCGATTCGGTTGTGGATCAAGTAAGTCAACCAAGGAGCACTGCGATGAGCGCTGAGTTGCCGAGCACGCTTTGCTATCTCAACGGCGCTTACCAGCCCTTGAACGAGGCCAAGGTTTCGGTGCTCGACCGCGGCTTCATCTTCGGCGACGGCATCTACGACGTGCTGCCTGTCTATGGCCAGCGCCTGTTCCGGTTTGACGAACACCTGGCGCGCCTGGCGCGCAGCCTGGCCAAGGTGCGCATCCCCAACCCGCACAGCCGCGAAGTATGGCTGGAACGCGCGCGCCACCTGGTGGCCGAACTGGCACATCAAACCGGGGTGCAGGATCAAGTGGTGTACATCCAGGTCACGCGCGGCGTGGCGCCGCGCGACCATGTCATGCCTGAAGGCATCACGCCCACCGTATTCATGATGGTCAGCCCGATGAAGCCGCCCAGCGCCGATATGCGCCACCAGGGCGTGGCCTGCGTCACGGCGCGCGACTTTCGCTGGGAGCGCGGCGACATCAAGAGCACCAGCCTGCTGGGCAACGTGTTGGCGCGGCAGATTTCGGCCGACCGCGGCGCGCTTGAAACCATCATGTTCCGCGACGGCTTCCTCACCGAAGCAGCAGGCAGCAATGTCTGGGTCGTGCATGAAGGCGCCTTGCTGGGCCCGCCCAAGAGCGACCATGTGCTGGAAGGCATTCGCGTTGATCTCTTGCGCGAGCTGTGCGAAGAGTGCGGCATTGCCTACAACCTGCGCCCGATTGCCGAGGCCGACGTGCAGTCGGCCGACGAAGTGCTGGTCAGCTCGGCCACCAAGGAAGTGCTGGCCGTGACCAGCATCGATGGTGAAGAGGTCGGCCACGGCGCCGGCCGCGGCAAACCGGGGCCGGTGTACGCGCGGCTGCACGAGGCCTACCAGCGCGCGAAGCAGCAGCAATCCATCTGAGCGCGCTTGCGTCGAGCATGGCCAACTCCGCGCCACCCCCGCTGATCGAGTACCCCTGCCAGTTCCCCATCAAGGTGATGGGTGAAGACGTGCCGGGCTATGTTGACGCCATCGTGGCCATCGCCCGCACGTTCGACCCGGGCTACGACAGCGCCACGCTGAAGCGCCGAGCCAGCCGCACCGGCCGCTACCTGGGCCTGACGCTGAGCGTGCGGGTGCACTCACGCGCGCAGCTTGACGAGTTGTACCGCACCTTGAGCACGCACCCATTGGTCAAGGTGGTGCTGTAGAAGTGCATCCAAGCCGCGCCGCGCCGCGTAAGAAAGAGCGTCGGCGCACGACACGCGCTGGCGCTTGAAGCACCCCACCATGGCCGGCCTCGCACAAGACCCCAATTCGTCAAAGGACATGCATCCAAGCAGTGGGCGGGCGCGTACGCTGAAGTTGGTGCCCCAGGCCACGCTGGCCAGTGCCACCCCCTCACCCCCATCCATGCCGCGCGCCAACGTTCACGTCAGCGACTCGCCGGATCCGGCGCTGGGTGAAGACCTCTGGCTGCGCAGCATCCACGCTGACCCGGCGGCAGCGCCCGGGTTGCTTGACGGCGCCGACGCCGCCCCTCACCACAATGCCCAGGCGCTGCGCGCCGCGCTCGGCGAAGGCGAGCTGGCCGCGCTGATAGAGCGCATCGTCGACCGCGATGAATATGCGCTGCAGACCTTGTACGACGCCACGTGCTCGCGAGTGCACGGCCTGGTGCTGCGCATCACCCGGCGTGGCGCGCTGGCTGAAGAAGTGGTGGAAGACACTTACTGGCAGGTCTGGCGCCAGGCGCCGCGCTTTGACGCCGAGCGCGGCAAGTGCATCACCTGGCTGTTGGCCATGGCGCGTTCGCGGGCGATCGACGCCCTGCGGCGCAACCTGCGCTTCCAACACGAACCGTTGCCTGAAGACGGCAGCGCCGGCACGCCCGACACGGCTGCCGACCACACACCTGATGAACTTTTGCAGGCCAGCCGGGGCGCACAGCACTTGCACCAGGCCTTGATGCGGCTCGATGCGCGCTCGCGCCAGTTGGTGGCCCTGGCTTTCTTTCGCGGCCTGACCCATGAGGAGATTGCCGAACAGGTGGCCCTGCCCTTGGGCTCAGTCAAATCGATCATCCGCCGCGCGCTGCAGGAACTGCGCAGCGCGCTCGCACCTGACTAGGCAGCCAGCATGAACGCCCCCGACGACCACCCCCTCCTGCCTGCGCCGCGCTCGGCCCCTGACGTGCTGGACGATGAATGCATGGTGCTGCTCGACGCCCTGGCCCAGGCCGCTGGCACGCCACCGCGCACGCCGTTCCTGCGCGAGCGCGTGTTCGACCGGGTGGCGCGCAGCGCGCACGCCAGCCGGGCGTTCATCACCCTGCGCGAGAAAGACATGCCGGTGCAGCCGCTGGCGCCAGGCGCGACGCAACGCACCCTGTATGAGGCCAGCACCCGCCAGTTGCGCTCCGGCGAGCCGCGGCGCGTGCGGCTGATCGAATTGGCCGCCGGCGCGGCATGGCCCATCGGCGCGGCGCCCACCGACCTGCAGCACGAGTGGCTGGTGCTCGACGGCGAGGTGCAGGTCGATGGCCACGCGCTGGGCCCGCGTGACCACCTCGTGACCCCCTCGGGGGTGGGCGTGGCGCGGGTGGGCAGCCGCACGGCCTCACGCCTGTATCTGCGCGAATCATCGCTGCCGGCTTTGGCGCACGACGCGGGGCAGGTTCAGCGCGCGGGCGACGCGGGGCAGGTTCAGCGCGCGGGCGACGCGCGCTGGGACGACTTTGCCCCCGGCATCAAGCGCCGGCTGTTGTGGGTGCGTGGCCGCGAAGCGGCCATGCTGTACCACGCCCTGCCCGGTGCCGGCGTGCCGCGCCACGGCCATGGGCACGACGAGGAGTGCCTCATGCTCGAAGGCGAACTCTTTGTCGATGATGTGCTGCTGCGCCAGGGTGAATACCAACTCGCCCCGGCCGGCACGCTGCACGGCGGCCTGACCACCGACACCGGCGTGGTCATCTACGCCCGCGGCGACCTCGACCTGGATGTGCAGCCGGGATAATCCCGCTGCATGTTGATTCGCCAACTGGGCCACGCCGAATACCTGCCCACCGCGGCGCGGATGCAGGCCTTCACCGCAAGCCGCAGCGCCGACACCGAAGACGAGCTCTGGCTGGTCGAACACGAATCGGTCTTCACCCAGGGCCTGGCCGGGCGTGCCGAGCATGTGCTGGCTGCCGGCGACATCCCCGTCGTGCACAGCAACCGCGGCGGCCAGGTCACCTACCACGGCCCGGGCCAGGTGGTGGCCTACCCGCTGGTGGACTTGCGGCGCCTGGGCCTGTACGTCAAGGAATACGTCTACCGGCTTGAACATGCGGTGCTGAAAGCGCTTGAACTCTGGGGCGTCACGGGCCACCGCGTGCCGGGCGCGCCGGGCATTTATGTGCGCCTGCAAGACCCGTTCGGCCACGCCGCACTCAGCCTGCCGTTAGACCCCGCGCAACCGTTTCGTGGCCTGGGCAAGATCGCTGCGCTGGGCGTCAAGGTCTCGCGCCATTGCACCTACCACGGTGTGGCCTTGAACGTGGCGATGGACCTGGAACCCTTTGGTCGCATCAACCCCTGTGGCTACCCCGGGCTGGCGGCGACAGACCTGGCTAGCATCGGTGTTTGCGCCGACTGGGCCAGCGCGGCCCGAGTCTTCGGTGACGCTATAGGTCGCCAGTTCACTTGAAAGCCGCCATGTCTCAGCCGCCCATTGACACACCCGTCTACGACCCCAACGCCAAGCAAAAGGCGCAGGCCAAGACCTCGCGCATCCCGATCAAGGTGGTGGCCGCCGAGGTGCTGAAGAAGCCCGACTGGATCCGCGTCAAGGCCGGCTCGCCCACGACGCGCTTTTACGAGATCAAGCAGATCTTGCGCGAGAACAAGCTCAACACGGTGTGCGAAGAAGCGAGCTGCCCGAACATCGGCGAATGTTTCGGCAAGGGCACGGCCACGTTCATGATCATGGGCGACAAGTGCACGCGGCGCTGCCCGTTTTGCGATGTCGGCCATGGCCGGCCCGACCCGCTGGACACTAACGAACCACATAACCTGGCCCAGACGATCGCGGCTTTGCGCCTGAAGTACGTGGTCATCACCAGCGTCGACCGCGACGACTTGCGCGATGGCGGCGCCGCGCACTTCGTGGCCTGCATCGAGCAGGTGCGCGCGCTGTCACCCGGCACGCAAATTGAAGTGCTGGTGCCCGACTTCCGCGGCCGCGACGACCGCGCCCTGGAAATCTTGAAAGCCGCGCCGCCCGATGTGATGAACCACAACCTGGAAACCGTGCCTCGCCTGTACAAAGAAGCGCGCCCGGGCAGCGACTACGCCTTCAGCCTGAACCTGCTGAAGAAATTCAAGGCCTTGCACCCGAACGTGCCGACCAAGAGCGGGTTGATGGTGGGCCTGGGTGAAACCGACGACGAGCTCCTGGCCGTGATGCGCGACAGGCGCGCGCACCAAATCGACATGCTCACCATCGGCCAGTATCTGGCGCCCAGCAGCCACCACCTGCCGGTGCGCCGCTACGTGCACCCCGACACCTTCAAGATGTACGAGCGCGAAGCGCAGGCCATGGGGTTTTCCCATGCCGCGGTGGGCGCCATGGTGCGTTCAAGCTACCACGCTGATCAACAGGCGCATGCCGCCGGAGTGCCCGCCCCATGAACCGCCGCCAGTTCCATTCAGGCCTCATCTTGCTGCTGCCATTCGGCTTCGCAGAGGCCGCGTTGAGCGAGGGCGACGCCTCTGCCGGCATACGCGAAGCGCTGCAACGCGGCGCCCTGGCCGCCGTGGGCCTGCTGGGCAAGGCCGACGGTTTCATGGGCAACCCCAAGGTGCGCATTCCGCTGCCCGGGGTGTTGAAAGATGCGGCCAAACTGTTGCGCGCCACCGGCCAAGGCAAGAAGGTGGATGAGCTGGTGCTGGCCATGAACCGCGCTGCCGAAGCCGCCGTGCCCAAGGCCCAGGCGCTGCTGATTGACACGGCCAAGCGTGTGAGCGTGGACGACGCGCTGCGCATCGTGCGCGGTGGCGACACCGCGGTGACCGACTACTTTGCCGGCAAGACGCGCGAGCCCCTGGGCAAGGAGTTCCTGCCCATCGTCACCCAGGCCACCGAGCGCGTGGCCTTGGCCGACAAGTACAACGCCTTTGCCGGCAAAGCGGCCGGCTTGGGGCTGGTGAAAAAGGAAGACGCCAAGCTCGAGCCCTACGTCACCGCCAAGGCGCTCGACGGCCTGTACCTGATGATCGGCGAGGAAGAAAAGAAGATCCGCCGCGACCCGGTGGGCACCGGCAGCAATCTGCTCAAAGCGGTGTTCGGCAGGCGCTGAGCGCGCGCTCCAGGGCCGGGCGCAGGCGCGTTGCCAAATCGATCGCAGCCACGCGCGCGTGCCCTCCGCCGCAGCCATATTCACGGCGTGACAGGCCGCTGCACCCATCACCAATTTCAAGCGTCACCAAGCCCGGCCAGTCGGCAACGATTTGCGCGCGCAGTTGGGCCAAGTCCGCGCAGGCTGATGCCGCTTCATAGAGCAGCACGTGGGGCATGGCCGCGGCGCAGCAGCGACGCACATCGGCCAGCGAGCCCACAAAGTCGATCACCGTGTCCTCACCCGCCAGGCCGCGCAGCACCTGCACACGCAAGGCCGGCGCCATGACCCACGCCAGCACCTGCCGGCGCCCTTGCCGAATGGCCTCAAGCGGTGGCTCGGGTTCAGCAGGCGGGTCGTTGGCGGCTGCGGGCTGCCCAAAGTGCAGCATCAAGTGCACATCAAACGGCGTGTCTTCGCGCTTCCAGCCCAGGCCGAGTGCGCCGGCGCAGCGTTGCAGCAGGCGCCAGCTCACGGTGTCCAGCGCGCTCGCCGGCACCACCACCTCGCTGTGGGCGGGCATGGGCGCAAGGGGTACGGCGTGAGCAAAATAGCAGCTCAGGCTCAGTCCCTGCACACCGTTCGTGTCCACCGCGCTGCCGAGCTGAAGCTCCACCACCGAGCACGCGTGTTCGAGGCCCCAATCGAACAGGGCATGCACCAGGGCGTGCAGCAACGCCGCATCGGCAACGACCATCCATTCAACCTCGGGCGACGGCGCTGCAAGGCGCACGGCGCCGCCCAATTCGCGTTCGCGCTGAGCCAGGGCTTCACGCAACATCGCGGCCACGCCAATGCGCTCGGGGTGTAGCTGCACGCCGCGTTCGAGGCGGTTGAGCTGTTGCGCATTGATGCCGACTCGGCGCGCGCGATCAATGTCGCGATACAGCTCCACCAGCCAAGTCAGATCCACCACTTCGGCAGCCGCCAGCGCTTGCAGCCGCTGCACGGCGGCGCTGAGCGGCACGGAAATTTCAGCCCCCGTGCTGGCCGCCAGATCACGCAGCCACGGCCCTGCCGCGGCGCCGTCGAAGGCGGGTTCGAGTGCCGCCGCTTTGCTGCGCAGCGCCACGTCGCGCAGCGGCTCGGTGTGCTGATGCAA
Source organism: Burkholderiales bacterium (assembly GCA_043766725.1). GTDB lineage: Bacteria > Pseudomonadota > Gammaproteobacteria > Burkholderiales > Burkholderiaceae_C > Rubrivivax. The sequence goes on from JAYUHT010000037.1 coordinate 14,828, forward strand.
CAAAAAGACGTTTGATCTCATGGCCCCTGAGCCCGGCTGCGCCTGCCTCGCCCGCCGACGCTTCACACTGGGCAGGCCGCATGTTCGTGGCGCCTTCAGGCGCTGCCAAGCCCGCATCTCAAGGGCAGCCACGGCACGCGCCGGTGATCCTGCACGACAGGCCCGAAAACCTCGTTCAAATCACGCCCAGCCCGCGCAAGCGTGCGCGCTCGGCGGCACCGACACCGATCTCGCCCAACACCTCATCGTTGTGTTCGCCCAGCAGCGGCGGGCCGTGCCTGACTTGCACCGGCGTGGCAGAAAGTTTCATCGGGCTGCCCACCACATGCAGGCCTTCGGCCAGCGCATGCGGCACCGCCTGGCGCATGCCACGGTGCTGCACTTGCGGGTCGTTGAACACCTCGGCCAGGTTGTTGATGGGGCCGCAGGGCACGGTCACCGCTTCCAGCGCGGCCAGCCAGTGCGCCTTGGTGTTCTTCTTGAACGCCGCGGCCAGCGCCGGCACCAACGTGTCGCGGTGGCGCACCCGGTTGGCGGCGCGCGCATAACGCGGGTCAGTGGCCAGGCCGGGCTCGCCCAGCACATCACAGCAGCGCCGGTATTGCTCGTCATTGCCCACGGCCAGCACGAGGTGGCCGTCGGCGGTTTCGAACAACTGGTAGGGCACCAGGTTCTGGTGCGAGTTGCCATAGCGCTGCGGCACCTGGCCGGTGACCAGGTAGCTGGCGCCCAGGTTGGCCAGCATCGCCACTTGCGTGTCGAGCAAAGCCAGGTCGATGGCCTGGCCCTGGCCGGTGGCTTCGGCGTGGCGCAGCGCGGCCAATATCGCCACCGTGGCATACATGCCGGTGAACAGGTCAGCCACCGCCACGCCGGCCTTTTGCGGGCCGCCACCGGGCAAATCATCGCGCTCGCCGGTCACGCTCATCAGCCCGCCCATGGCCTGCGCGGCCACGTCATAACCGGCGCGGTAGCGGTACGGGCCGGTCTGGCCAAAGCCGGTGATCGAGCAATACACCAGCGCCGGGTAGCGTGCCAACATGCTGGCTGCATCGAGCCCATAGCGGGCCATGTCGCCGACCTTGTAGTTTTCAATGAACACCTGGCTGCGTGCGGCCAGGCGGTGGATCAAGGCCTGGCCTTCGGGGTGTGCAATGTCGATGGTGATGGCGCGCTTGTTGCGGTTGGCGCCCAGGTAGTAGGCGGCATCGGTGGTGTCGCGGCCGTCGCGGTCTTTGACGAACGGCGGGCCGAACTGGCGCGTGTCGTCACCGCGGCCGGGGCGTTCGACCTTGATCACATCAGCGCCCAGGTCGGCCAGGGTTTGCGTGCACCAGGGGCCAGCCAGGATGCGCGACAAGTCGAGCACGGTGACGCCGCTCAAGGCGCCGCGGGGCGAGTTAGGTTGATTCATGGCAGGCGATTCTGCGGTACGGCCGTGCGCGCTATGCTGCGCCAACCACCTCGCGCGCAAGATGCCCACCGCCACATCGACCCCTCACGACGCTGCGCCATCATCGCCTTCGTCACTCGACCTGCTGATCGTCGGCGCCGGCTTCGCTGGCCTGTTCATGCTGCACCGGGCGCGCGGCCTGGGGCTGAACGCGCTGGTGCTGGAAGCCGCGCCGAGCGTGGGCGGCACCTGGTATCACAACCGCTACCCCGGCGCGCGCGTGGACATCCAGAGCCTGGAGTACTCGTTCTCCTTTGACGAAGACTTGCAGCAGGCCTGGCGCTGGAGCGAGCGCTACGCTGCCCAGCCCGAACTGCTGCGCTACGCCAACCACGTAGCGGATCGTTTCAAGCTGCGCGATGGCATCGTGCTCAACACCCGCGTGGCCGCGGCGGCGTTTGACGAAGCGGCCTGCGCCTGGCAGGTGCGCAGCACCGCGGGCGGCGTGTGGCGCGCACAGTTTTTGGTCATGGCCACTGGCCCGCTGTCCACCCCCAACAAGCCGGCCTTCCCCGGCTTGGAATCGTTCAAGGGCCGCGTGCTGCACACCGCCGATTGGCCGCACGAGCCGGTTGATTTCACCGGCCGGCGCGTGGCCGTGGTGGGCACGGGCTCGTCCGCCGTGCAGGTCATTCCGCTCATCGCGCAGCAAGCCGCCCGGCTTACCGTTTTCCAGCGCACCGCGGCGTACTGCGTGCCGGCGCACAACGGCCCGCTGGATGCTGACTTCGAGCGCCGCATCAAGGCCGACTACGCCGGCTTTCGCGCCCGCAACCGGCGCATGCGCCCGGGCTTCGGCAGCGCGCAGCCAGCGGGCACCGGCCCGGCCCTTGCGGCCACACCCGCCGAGCGCGAAGCCGAGTTCGAAGCGCGCTGGCAGGTCGGCGGCTTTGGCTTGCTCGGCGCCTACACCGATCTGTTCACCGACCCGGTTGCCAACCACCACGCCGCCGAGTTCGTGCGCAACAAAATTTGCGCCACCGTGCACGAACCGGCCACCGCCAAACTGCTGTGCCCGCGCCAGCCCATCGGCTGCAAGCGCCTGTGCGTGGACACGGGCTACTACGCCACCTACAACCTGCCCACTGTGCAACTGGTGGATGTGAGCACGCAGGTCATTGCGCGCATCACCGAAACCGGCCTGGTCACGGGTGGGCAGGCGTTCGAGTTCGACGACCTGGTGCTGGCCACCGGCTTCGACGCCATCACCGGCACCTTGATGCGGCTCGATTTGCGCGGCCGCGCCGGCGTGCGCATTCAAGACAAGTGGGCCGGCGGGCCGCTGAACCAGCTCGGCCTCATGGTGCAGGGCTTTCCCAACCTGTTCAACGTGGTCGGGCCGGGTTGCACGGCGGCGTTCACCGCCGTCATCGCGGCCATCGAACACCATGTGCAGTGGATCGCCGAGTGCATCGTCCACCTGCGCCAACGCGGCCTGAAAACCATCGACGCCACGCCGCAGGCCGAGGCGCAATGGGTGGCCTACGTGAACAACGTGGCCGCGCAGACCATCTTCCTGAGCTGCAACTCCTGGTACCTGGGCGCCAACATCCCGGGCAAGCCGCGCATGTTCATGCCGCTGACGGGCGGCTTCCCGGCTTATGTGGAACGTTGCACCGAAGTGGCACGCCAGGGCTACGAGGGTTTTGCCCTGGCATGAGGGCTGCGGCAATCGTCATGCTGGCGGCGGCGCTGCTGCACGCCGGCTGCGCGCCGGCGCTGAATTGGCGTGACGTTCGCCCACCCCGCAGCGGCTTGCAAGCGCAGCTGCCGTGCAAGCCGGCCAGCCAGGTGCGCAGCGTGAAGCTGGCGGGCGCCACTGTCTCGATGACCGTGCTGGCCTGCGACGCCGACGGCGCCACCTGGTCACTGGCCTGGGCCGAAGTGGCCGAGCCGGCGCAGGTGGGCCCGGCGCTGGCCGCGCTGCGCGACGCGGCCCTGAACAACGTTGGCGCGGGCGCCGCCACCCCTTTGCCGCTGGCCGTGAAGGGCAGCACCCAGCATGTGCAGGCCACACGGGTGGCCTTCAGCGGCCGCTTGCCCAGCGGCACCGCCGTGCAGGTGCAGACCGCCGTGTTTGCCAAGGCGCTGCGCGTGTTCCAGGCCAGTGTGCTGGGCGCCGGGCTGGACGCTGCCACCGCCCAGATCTATTTCGATGCGCTGAGCCTGTGAACCCTGCTGTGCGCCTGTTCGCCGTCTTCGCCTTTGCGTACTTTTTTTCGGCGCTGCTGCGCGCCGTCACCGCCACGCTGGCGCCGGTGTTCAGCAGCGAGTTGGGCCTGGGCGCGGCGGACCTGGGCTTGCTCGGCGGCGCCTACTTCCTGGGTTTTGCGGCGCTGCAGTTGCCGCTGGGCGCAGCGCTGGATCGCCACGGGCCGCGCCGGGTACTCACGGTGTTGTTGTCGCTGGCCGTGCTCGGCTGCGTGGGCTTTGCGCTGGCCCAAGGCCTGGTGGGCTTGATCGTCTCGCGCATGCTCATCGGCATGGGCGTGGCGGCGTGCCTGATGGCGCCACTGACCAGCTACCGCCACCGCTTCAAGCCTGCGATGCAAATGCGCGCCAATTCGTGGATGCTCATGACCGGCTCGCTGGGCATGTTGGCTTCAACCTTGCCGGTGCAATGGCTGCTGCCGCTGCTGGGTTGGCGCGGCCTGTTCTGGGCGGCTGCCGCAGCGCTGCTGGCGGCCGTGGCCCTGATCCGCCTGGCCGTGGCGAGCGACGTGCCCGCCGCGCCGTCGGCCGTGTCCACTGCAAACAGCGGTTATGGCGCCATCGTGCGCCACCCGCGCTTCTTGCGCATGGCGCCGATGGGCTTTTTCAACTACGGCGGCATGATCGCCGTGCAGTCGCTGTGGGCCGGGCCGTGGTTGACGCAGGTCAGCGGCTGGTCGGCCCAGCAGGCCGCGCAGGGGCTGTTCGCCATCAACCTGAGCATGCTGTTTGCCTTCATGGCCTGGGGCGCGCTGATGCCGCGGCTGGTCAAGCGCGGGCTGG
>JAYUHT010000038.1:0-7365 GCA_043766725.1 Burkholderiales bacterium
GATCTCATCTCCATGGCGGCGAGTTGCTCACCCGCCTTCATCAGGCCAATTTCGGCCGTGAGCGAGGTGCCGGCGCGCCCGGCGAACAACAGCGCGGTGACCACGGGCCCCAGCTCACGCACCAGGGAGAGGTTAACGATCAAGCCTAACGATTCAGTTGCGCCATAGGTGACCAGCGCGTAGTACATCTGCAAGGCCAGCACGAACCCCACCGCCGTGCCCGAGGCCAGGATGATGAGCAACGACAAATTGCCCACCGCATGAATCTGCTTCACCACCAGGCCGAAGCGGCGCAGCGAAGCCGGAATGGCCAGCACCATCTCGCCCACGAAGAACGCCGCATGGCCCAGGCCGCGCAGGAAGTTCAGCGTGCGCGCGCCGGTTTGCTGCACCAGGTTCACGGTGGTGCCCCCGTGAAGCCGTAGTCCTGCGCCATGGGTGGCGCGGGGTAGTGAAACTTCACCGGCCCGTCGGGTTCGCCGCGAACGAACTGCCGCACTTCGGGATCCATCGAGCCCATCAGCTCGGCCGGCGTGCCTTGCGCCACGATGCGCCCGCCGGTGGCCATGAGCACGATGTGGTCGCTGATGGCCATGCACTCGGGCACGTCGTGCGACACCACCAGCGAGGTGGCACCGGTCACATCATTCAACGTGCGAATCAGCTTGGCCGCCACGCCCATGGAGATGAGGTCCAGCCCGGCGAAGGGCTCGTCGTACATGATGAGTTCGGGGTCGAGTGCGATCGCACGCGCCAGCGCCACGCGCCGCGCCATGCCGCCGGAGACTTCACTGATGCGCAAGGGTGCGGCGCCGCGCAGGCCCACCGCATTGAGCTTCATGAGCACGATGTCGCGCACCAGGTCTTCGCTCAGGCCGCTGTGCTCGCGCAACGGGAAGGCGACGTTGTCGAACACCGTCAGGTCGGTGAACAAGGCACCGAACTGGAACAGCAGCCCTAAGCGGCGGCGCAGGGCGTACATCTGCGCCTTGTCAGCGGCATTTATGCGCTGGCCGTCGAATCGCACCTCGCCCTTGTTGGGCGAATGGCTGCCGCCGATCAAGCGCAGCAAGGTGGTCTTGCCGCAGCCCGAACCGCCCAGGATGGAGGTGATCTTGCCGCGCGCAAAGCGCAGGCTGACATCGTTCAGGATCAAGCGGCTGGCGTCGTAGCCAAAGTCCACATGGTCAATCTCGATGAGGTTGTCGGTGCCCAATCTACTTTGAGCGCGCCCGTGCGGGCGGCCATGCGGTGACGCGAGGGGCGCGATTGTCGCATGGCCTTCGCCCACACCTCGGGTCTACCCGAGGTGTGGCAACAAGGTGTGGCGACCAGGGCCGGCCTACTCCTTGAAGTCGATCTTCAAGGTGTCCAGCGCCTCGCGGATCGGAATGAACAGGTTGATGCCGGCCATGCCCGCGCCAATGCCGCGCGAGGTCATGCCCACCACAAAGCCTTCGGCGCCCAGCAGCGGCCCGCCCGAGCTGCCGGGCAGGATGCGCACATCGCTTTGCAGCCACTTCTGCTGCTCCACGGTGCGCACGCCGCTGAGCACGCCGCGCGTCAGCGACGATGCGAACTGCTCGCCCAGCGGTGAGCCCATCGCATACACGTCTTCGCCGGTGCGGCTTTCATCGCTGGCCAGTTCCAGCGGCGCCAGCGCCACGGGTTCGGTCTTCACCAGGGCGACATCGCGGCTGCGGTCTGAACGCAGCACCTCGCCCACCAGTTCGCGGCCGTTGGCCAACTTCACCTTGATGAAGCGCGCATCGCCCACCACGTGGTGGTTGGTCAGCACATAGCCGTCAGCGTTGATAAAGAAGCCGCTGCCGCTGCCCGTGCCTGACAGCAGCGTCACCACGGCCGATTGCAACTGCGGCACGCGGTCTTGAATCTTCTGGCCGCTGGTGGCGCGCACCGCGATGCGCAGCTTCTGCGCCGTGGCCTCGCCGCCCGCCGTGGCCACTGCCGCACCTTCAACGGGCTTCTGCGCCGCATCGACAAACGCCCGCTCGGCCAACAGGTTGCGCAGCGCCACGGCCATGGCGCGGTTCACCACTTCAGGCATCGGCACGGTCTCCATGCCGTTGGTCTGCGCCGAGCCCTCGGTGGTGAAGCTGTACACCACCTTTTGCAAGCGCGGCGAGAACAGCTCCCAGGTCATCTTCACCCACACGCCACCCTCGGTTTGCTTGTCGCGGATACAGGCACTGGCCTGCATCTCTTTCAACGTGACGCCGATTTCGTAGTCAGCCGCCTTGGGAGCGGAGCTGGTCTGGAAGGCCGACTCGTTGGTACTGGGCTTGGCGTAGCCCGCGGCATCCAGTTCACGCCGGGTCATGCGCCCGGCGTCTTTGGTGAGCAGGTTGATCGTGTTGGTGCTGAACTTGATGTCACCGGCGGGGCCGCAGAAGAAGCCCGTCTGCAGCACCCCGATCTTTTCGTCGTTGGCGCGGAAGACGAACTTCTTCAGCGCCACGGTGGGGCTGTTGGCATCGGCCGTGACGGGCAGGGCAGCACGTGCTTCGGCGGTCTTGACCTTGGCCACCTCGGCATGGGTGGCGCCGGCGGCCAGGGCGGCGGCGGTGGCGATGAGTATCGGACGCAGAGACGGGCGCAGCATGGAATCCTTCCAACAAAGTGGGTGGACTCGGTTTCGGCCGCAGCGCGGCGCACTTCAATCACCCGGGCGGCGCACTGCCAACCCTGTCACGGGTGCAGCCTGTCAACGCGGCAAGGCGCTGCTGCCCGTCAGGAATTCATCCACCGCGCGCGCGGCCTGGCGCCCTTCGCGAATCGCCCAGACCACGAGGGATTGGCCGCGGCGCATGTCGCCGGCGGCAAACAACTTGGCCACGCTGGTGGCATAGCCGCCCGCGGCTTCGGTGTGTGCGCGGGCGTTGCCGCGCGCATCGCGTGCCACGCCAAAGCTCTCCAACATGCTGGCCACGGGGCTCACAAAGCCCATCGCCAGCAACACCAGGTCGGCTTTAATTTCTTTTTCGCTGCCGGCCACTTCAACCATCTTGCCACCGGCCCACTGCACATTCACCGTGCGCAGCGCCGTGACCTTGCCCCTGCTGCCGACCAGCTCTTTGGTGGCGATGGCGAATGCGCGTTCGCAGCCCTCTTCGTGGCTGGAGCTGGTGCGCAGCTTCAGCGGCCAGTTGGGCCAGGTCAGCGGGCGGTTCTCTTCCACCGGCGGCTGCGGCATCAGCTCGAACTGCGTCACGCTCTTAGCGCCGTGGCGGTTGCTGGTGCCCACGCAGTCGCTGCCGGTGTCGCCACCGCCGATGACGATGACATGCTTGCCCGCCGCGCTGAGCTGGCCCTTCACCTTGTCGCCCGCGTTGACCTTGTTCTGCTGCGGCAAGAACTCCATGGCGAAGTGCACGCCGTCGAGTTCGCGCCCCGGCACGGGCAGGTCGCGGCTTTGCTCGGCGCCGCCGGTGAGCAGCACGGCATCGAATTCCGCCATCAACGTTTCAGGTGAGACGGTCCGCTTGGCATGGTTGGTGACCTTGCTGCTTTCCGCCAGGGCGCCGATCAAGACGCTTGTCTGGAAGACCACGCCTTCGGCCTGCATTTGCACCACGCGCCGGTCGATGTGGCTCTTTTCCATCTTGAAGTCGGGGATGCCGTAGCGCAGCAGGCCGCCGATGCGGTCGTTCTTCTCGAACACCGTCACCGCGTGGCCGGCGCGCGCCAACTGCTGCGCCGCGGCCATGCCGGCCGGGCCCGAGCCCACCACGGCCACGGACTTGCCAGTTTTAACGTTCGCCATCACTGGCACCACCCAACCTTCGGCCCAGGCGCGGTCGATGATGGCGTGCTCGATGCTCTTGATGCCCACCGGGTCGTCGTTCACGTTCAGCGTGCAGGCTGCCTCGCAGGGCGCGGGGCAGATGCGGCCGGTGAATTCGGGGAAGTTGTTGGTGCTGTGCAGCACGTCGATCGCGTTGCGCCAGTCGCCGCGGAAAACGAGGTCGTTGAAGTCGGGAATGATGTTGTTCACCGGGCAGCCGCTGTTGCAAAACGGCGTGCCACAGTCCATGCAGCGCGCCGCCTGCACGGCCGACTGCGCCGGGTTCAACGTGATGACGAATTCCTTGTGGTGCTTCAAGCGCTCAACCACGGGCGCGTAGCCCTCTTCCAGGCGCTCGTGTTCCATGAAGCCGGTGACCTTGCCCATGATGGTTCCTCTGCATCTCTTGGTTATTTCGCCGGGGCGCTTTGCGGCACTGGGCTGACTTTGGCTTTGCTCACCGCGGCGGCGGCTTGCGCCACGGCAGCGCGCTCGCTGGCTTGAGAAGTGAGTGCGCGGCGGTACTCATGCGGGAAGACCTTGACGAACCTGGTCCGCGCCTGCGCCCAGCCATCGAGCACCTCGCGTGCACGCAGGCTGCCCGTCCAGCTGTGGTGGGCCTCGACCATCTTTCTCAGCATCACTTCGTCGGCCTGGCCCAGGTGCCAGCTCTCGGCCGGCCCGGCCTGCTCAGCCTTGGGCAGCACCTTTTCCATCAACACCATGCTGGTGTTGCAGCGCTTGGCAAACTCGCCGTCTTCGTCGTACACGTAGGCCACGCCGCCGCTCATGCCGGCGGCGAAGTTGCGCCCGGTCTTGCCCAGCACCACCACGGTGCCGCCGGTCATGTATTCGCAGCCATGGTCGCCCGTGCCTTCCACCACCGCGCTGGCACCGGAAAGCCGCACGCCAAAGCGTTCGCCGGCCACGCCGCGGAAGAAGGCCTCGCCGCTGGTGGCACCGTACAGCGCGGTGTTGCCGATGATGATGTTGCGCGTGGCGTCGCCGCGAAAGTCGATGCTCGGGCGCACCACGATGCGCCCGCCCGACAAGCCCTTGCCGGTGTAGTCGTTGGCGTCACCGATCAAATACAGCGTGATGCCCTTGGCCAGGAAGGCGCCGAAGCTTTGCCCGCCCGTGCCTTCCATCTGCATGAAGATGGTTTGGTCGTTCAGGCCTTCAGGCCGCTGGCGGATGAGTTCGCCCGACAGCATCGCGCCCACGCTGCGGTTGCCGTTGCGCACCTCTTCCATGAACTGCACTTTTTCGCCGCGCTCGATGGCCGGGCGGCACTTTTCGATGAGCTTGACATCGAGCGCGCGCTCCAGCCCATGGTCTTGCACATCGTTGTGCGCACGGGCCACTTCGGGGCCCACCAGCGGCAGGTGGAAGACGCGCGCGAAATCAAGGCCGCGGGCCTTCCAGTGTTCGATGCCGTGGCGCGTGTCGAGCAAGTCAGCGCGGCCTATCAGTTCGTCGAACGTGCGCATGCCCAGCTGCGCCATGATGCTGCGCGCTTCTTCGGCCACGAAGAAGAAGTAGTTCACCACGTGCTCGGGCTTGCCGGCGAACTTCTTGCGCAACAGCGGGTCTTGCGTGGCCACGCCCACCGGGCAGGTGTTGAGGTGGCACTTGCGCATCATGATGCAGCCCTCGGCCACCAGCGGCGCGGTGGCGAAGCCGAATTCATCAGCGCCGAGCAGCGCGCCAATGACCACATCACGCCCGGTCTTCATCTGGCCGTCGGCCTGCACGCGAATGCGCCCACGCAGGCGGTTCAACACCAGGGTCTGCTGCGTTTCGGCCAGGCCCAGTTCCCAGGGCGTGCCGGCATGCTTGATGCTGCTCCACGGTGAGGCGCCGGTGCCGCCGTCGTGCCCGGCAATCACCACATGGTCGGCCTTGCACTTGGCCACGCCCGCGGCAATGGTGCCCACGCCCACTTCACTCACCAGCTTGACGCTGATCGACGCACGCGGGTTGGCGTTCTTCAGGTCGTGGATGAGTTGCGCCAGGTCTTCAATGGAATAGATGTCGTGGTGCGGCGGCGGGCTGATCAGGCCCACACCGGGCACGCTGTAGCGCAGCATGCCGATGTATTCACTGACCTTGCCGCCCGGCAATTGGCCGCCTTCGCCGGGCTTGGCACCTTGCGCCATCTTGATCTGCAATTGATCAGCGCTGACCAGGTATTCAGTGGTCACGCCAAAGCGGCCCGAGGCCACCTGCTTGATCTTGCTGCGCAGGCTGTCGCCGTCTTGCATCACCGTGTCGGCTTCGATCACGCCCTTGCCGATGACATCGCTGACCAAGGTGCCGGCGGTGATCTTGATGCCCTTCAGTTCCTGCCGGTAGCGCGCCGGGTCTTCGCCGCCTTCGCCGGTGTTGCTCTTGCCGCCGATGCGGTTCATGGCCAGGGCCAGGGTGGTGTGGGCTTCGGTTGAAATGGAGCCCAGTGACATGGCGCCCGTGGTGAAGCGCTTGACGATTTCGGCCGCGCTCTCCACCTCGTCGATGGGGATGGCCTTGGTGGCGTCGAGCTTGAATTCGAACAGGCCGCGCAGCGTCATGTGGCGCTTGCTTTGGTCGTTGATGAGCTGGGCGTATTCCTTGTAGGTGTCGAAGCGCCCGCCATTGGGAGCGCGCACGCTGTGTTGCAACTTGGCAATGGCCTCGGGCGTCCACATGTGTTCTTCACCGCGAACACGCCAGGCGTATTCACCGCCAGCGTCGAGCATGTTGGCCAGCACCGGGTCTGCGCTGAACGCGGCGCGGTGCATGCGAATGGCTTCTTCGGCGACTGCGAAGACACCGATGCCGCCCACCTGGCTGGCGGTGCCGCGGAAGAACTTTTCGGTGAACTGAGCGCTAAGGCCGATGGCTTCGAACAACTGCGCGCCGCAGTACGACATGTAGGTGCTGACGCCCATCTTCGACATGATCTTGGACAGACCCTTGCCGATGGCCTTGATGTAGTTGTAGACCGCCTTCTCAGCCGACAACTCGCCCGGCAGCGTCTTGTGCAAATCAACCAGCGTTTCCAGCGCCAGGTAGGGGTGAACGGCTTCGGCGCCATAGCCGGCCAGTACGGCGAAGTGGTGCACTTCGCGCGCGCTGCCGGTTTCAACCACCAGGCCGGCCGTGGTGCGCAGGCCCTCGCGCACCAAGTGGTGGTGAATGGCCGACAGCGCCAGCAGCGCCGGTATGGCCACTTGCTCGCGACTCATGGCGCGGTCACTGATGATGAGGATGTTGTGGCCACTGCGGATGGCATCCACACTCTGCGCGCACAGCGAGGCCAGGCGCGCTTCCACGCCTTCGCTGCCCCAGGCCAGCGGGTAGCAGATGTCAAGCTCGAAGCTCTTGAACTTGCCCGAGGTGTGGGCGTCGATCTCGCGCAGCCGCGCCATGTCGGTGAAATCGAGAATGGGCTGCGTCACTTCCAGCCGCATCGGCGGGTTGACGGCGTTGATGTCGAGCAAATTGGGCTTGGGGCCGATGAAGCTGTTCAGGCTCATCACGATGGCCTCGCGGATCGGATCGATCGGCGGGTTGGTCAC
>JAYUHT010000039.1:0-2759 GCA_043766725.1 Burkholderiales bacterium
TTCGCCTTTCGGACGGCCGGGCAGGAGCGCTGGGGACCCTTCATGCTTCGCATTCAGGGATTCGCCTTTCGGACGGCCGGGCAGGAGCGCTGGGGACCCTTCATGCTTCGCATTCAGGGATTCGCCTTTCGGACGGCCGGGCAGGCTCATGGCTGAGTGTGTTGCGTGGGTGGTGCGGCCATGAAATCAATCCAGGCGTTGCGCAGCAGCCGCTCGGTCAGCGAGGGCCCCAGCAGGCTGCTCAGCAAGTCGTAGAAGGCTTGCAAAAAGGTGGCACCGCCCAGGGCAGCGTTGGCGCTGGTTTGCTGCGACAGCAGCCCCTTCAGGTGGGCAAGGTCTTCAGGATCGGGCTCGCTCAATGGCGTGCCAACCAACCAGGGCTGGTTGCGACCGGCCAGATGCAGGCTGCGCCTATGCAGCCCGGAAACGCCGCGCAGGCCTATGATGGGCACGAGCGCGGCTTCGATGGCCCGGCACTTGGCCAAGACCGCCTCGGCAATTTGCTCGGCATTGGCCTCACCACCGCCTCGGCGTGCCAAAAAGGCTGCGATCTGATGGGTTACTTGGCCGGGTTCCATTGAGATCCTATCGCTGCGCGCGATGGTGCAAATGGTACGTTGCTAAACGACCCAAATGAGAATAAGTCAAGCCGCCCGCAACCTGTGCACAGCGTGCAACCTCAACATCCTCCCGCGCTTTATTGCCCCCGTCTGTTCGCCACCGAACCGAGTGCACCGGCTCGGTGCGCCGCGCCCGCACCACAGGCCCGGCAGAACGCTTGCTCACTCCGGCAGCACGCCGATCTCTTTGGCCACTTCAGCCCAGCGCGAAGCTTCGCTGCGCAAGAAGGCGCCCACCTGCGCCACGCTCAGGCTCGGGTCGACTATGGGGCCGATGCCGGCGATGCGCTCGGCCACCTCTCTGTCGGCAAGCAGCGCACTCACATCGCGGTGGCTGCGCTCGATGGCCGCGGCCGGTGTGCCGCTGGGTGCCATCAGGGCGAACCAGCCCACCATGTCAAAGCCGGGCAGATGCTGCGCCAGCGCGGGCACGCCTTCCCAGCCCACCACGCGCTGCGCGGCCGTGGTGGCCAGCACGCGCAGCCGGGCCTGGCGCGCCAGCGCGGCGGTGGCGGCCAGGTCGGCCACCATGGCCTGCACATGGCCGCCCAACAGGTCTTGCGTGCCCACGCCCACGTTGGCGTAGGGCACCAGGTTGGCCGTCATCTTCGCGCGGGCATCGAACAGCCGCGCGATCATGCCGCTGAAGGTGCGCGGGCCTTCATTGCCGAGCGTGAACTGGCCCGGCGTGGCCCTGGCCTGGCGGATGAGGTCGTCGATGTTCTGCAACGGCGAATCGGCCTTCACCAGCACCGCGAAGGGGCTGCGCGCAATGAACGCCACGGGCACGAAGTCTTTGGCCGGGTCGTACGGCAGGGTCTTGAACAGCAGCGGGTTGGTCACCAGCGCGGCAGTGGTGGCGAAGTAGAAGTTGTAGCCATCAGCCGGCGCACGCGCCGCGGCCTGGGCGCCCACCACGTTCTGGCCGCCGGGCTTGTTGTCGATCACCACGGCCTGGCCCCACAGCTTGCCCAGCCGCTCGCTCAAGATGCGGGCAACGTTGTCGGGGCCCGAGCCGGGCGGTTGCGAGAGCAGCCATTTCACCGGCTTGTCCGGCCAGGCCTGGGCGCGCAGTGTCGGCGTGGCGGCGGCAACGGTGCTGCCGGCCAGGGCCAGGTTGAAATGGCGTCGTTGCATGACGTGTTGGCTTTCGTGACTAACGTTTGATTCAATTTGACAGCGCCGCTTGCCGTTCGCGCAGCAGCGCGGCCAGCTCTTCCGTGCTGGTGGCGGTGCCGTAGACGTAATGGTCGGGGCGCAGCAAGGCCGCCTGACAGCCGTGGCGCTGCATCCAGGCCGCCACCACGCCCTCGCTTTCGCGCGCTTCGGCGCTGCCCAGCGCCACCACGGTGAGCCCCGGCTCGGCCGCGGGCGTGGCCAGCGCGGCAGCGGTGACGACACGCCAGCCCGCACCGAAGCGTTCGTCCATCAAGCGGCCCGTGGCCAGCCGCGGCTGCGGGAACAGCGTGCCGCGCCCGCTGCTGGGTGTGGCGCAAAGCAAGCCGGCTTCCAGCCGCGGCAGCACGTCTTGCCGCGGCGTGTCTTGCACCAAGCCACCGGTCTGCGCCAACAGCCGCGCATCACGCGCCTGGGCCTTGGCCAGGTCGCGTTCGCAGATGATGGCGCCGGCCGCCTTCAGGCGGCTGGTCAACTCACGCACATGGGCCTTGCGCTCGTGGCCGAAACTGTCGAGCAAGCGCTGCGCGGCAGCGCCCTGCACCTCAGCGCGCACCACCGCGGCCAGCTTCCAGCACAGGTTGGCCACATCGCGCACGCCCTGGCACATGCCCTGGCCCAGAAAGGGCGGCTGCATGTGCGCGGCGTCACCCGCCACGAAGACGCGGCCGGCGCGCCATGCAGTTGCCACCAGCGCGTGGAAGCGGTAGCTCGATTGGCGCCACAACTCGCCGTCTTGCGGCGTGAGCCAGCGCGCCAGCAGCGCCCAGGTGCGCGCCGGCGTGGCGGCGTGTTGCGGGTCTTCACCGGCCTTGAGCGAGATCTCCCAGCGCCGGTGGTTGCCCGGGCCGATCACCAGCGTGCACGGCCGCTCGGGCTCGCAGTACTGCACGCTGGTGCGCGGCAGCTTGGCCAGGCCGCGTTCGTTCACGCGCACATCCACCACCAGCCAGGGTTCGTCGA
>JAYUHT010000040.1:0-7341 GCA_043766725.1 Burkholderiales bacterium
TGGGCCGGGTGGGGCGGCCAGTGGCGCGGGCCGCGCCGCCAGCGCGGGTGCCGCCAGTGGTGGTGCACCCGAACGCGGCGCCATCGGGCCAGGCCGCGCCAGCGCCGGCGCCAGTGCGCCCAAACCTTGACGAGGGGCCAGCATGAACCTGTCTGAACTTTTCATCCGCCGCCCGGTGATGACCGTGCTGCTCAACCTGGCCATCGTGCTGGCCGGCGTGATCGCCTGGCGCAGCATTCCGGTGGCCGCGCTGCCCAGCTACGACACGCCGACCATCAACGTCTCGGCCTCGCTGCCCGGGGCCAGCCCGGAAACCATGGCCAGCTCGGTGGCGCTGCCGCTGGAAAAACAGTTTCAAACCATCCCGGCGCTGAAGATCATCAGCTCCACCAGCACGCTGGGCAACACCTCGGTGACGCTGGAGTTTGAAGAAAGCCGCAGTGTCGATGCCGCCGCGGTGGACGTGCAGGCGGCGTTGCTGCGCGCGCAGCGCAGCTTGCCGCAAGACATGACGAATCCGCCGTCGTACCGCAAGGTCAACCCGGCCGATGCACCGGTGTTGCTGCTGGCGCTCACGTCCCCATCGCTGGCGCCGTCTGACTTGCAGGACTACGCCGAGCACCTGATCCTGCCCACGCTTTCAACCATCGACGGCGTGGCCACGGTCAACATCTTCGGCGCCAAGCGCTATGCCGTGCGCGTGCGCGTGCAGCCCGAGGCGCTGGTAGCGCGCAACATCGGCTTCGATGAATTGAGTGCCGCCTTGCGCGCGGCCAACGTCAACACGCCGGTGGGCACGCTCGAAGGCCCGCGCCAGACGCTCACGCTGCAAGCCAACCGCCAGTTGCGCAACGCCGCCGAATTTGCCGAACTCATCATCAGCAACCGCGGTGGCAGTGTTGTGCGCCTGAAGGAAGTGGCCACGGTGGAAGACAGCGTTGAAACCACCAAGACCTGGGCCACGCTGAACGGTGAGAACTCCATCACCCTGGCCGTGTTGCGCCAGCCCGGCGCCAACACTGTGAAGGTGGTGGACAAGGTGCGCGCGGCCTTGCCCGAGTTGCGCAGCCAGATGCCACAGTCGGTGTCGATGACGCCGGTGAACGACCGCTCGGCCTCGGTGCGCGACGCGCTGCATGATGTGAGCCTCACGCTCATTGGCACCATCGCGCTGGTGGTGCTGGTGATCTTCCTGTTCCTGCGCCGCTTTGTGGCCACCATGATTCCGGCGCTGTCGTTGCCCGTTTCGCTGGTCGGTGCGGTGGCGCTGCTGTGGGGGTTGAACTACAGCCTGGACAACATCTCGCTGCTCGGCCTGACGCTGGCCGTGGGCCTGGTGGTCGATGACGCGATCGTGATGCTTGAAAACATCATGCGTCACGTTGAAGACGGCGTGCCGCCGTTCGAAGCCGCGCTGCGCGGCTCGCGCGAAGTCGGCTTCACCATCATTTCCATTTCCACCTCGCTGGTGGCGGTGTTCATCCCGATCTTCTTCATGCCCGGCGTGATCGGCCTGCTGTTCCATGAATTCGCGGTGGTGGTCGGCCTGGCCATCGTGGTCTCGGCCTTTGTCTCGCTCACCCTGGTGCCGATGCTGGCCAGCCGCTTCCTCACCGACGAAGCGCACAAGAAGAAGCCCGGCTTCGTGGTGCGCCAGTTCGAGCGCGCCTTCAATGCGCTGTTAGGGTTCTATGCGCGCTCGCTCGACGTGGCGCTGCGCCACCGCAAGACGGTGGGCCTCATCGCCCTGCTCACCTTCATCGCCACCGCCTGGCTGTTCGTCGTCATCCCCAAGGGCTTTTTCCCGGAAGAAGACATCGGCCAGATTTCGGTTTCCACCGAGGCCGGCGAAGACACCTCGTTCCCCGAGATGGTGCGCCTGCAAGAGCGCGTGGCCACGCTGGTGCGGGCGGATGCCAATGTGGCCGCGGTGAGCTCGTTCAACGGTGGCGGCGGCGCGCAAAACACCGGCCGCATGTTCATCACCCTGAAGCCGCGCGCGCAGCGCCAACCCATGAAGCAGGTGGTGGAAGGCCTGCGGCGCAAGCTGCGCGAGGTGGCCGGCATCAGCGTGTTCATGCGGCCGATTCAAAACCTGCAACTCGGCGGGCGCCCGAGCAAGGCGCAGTACCAGTACGTGCTGCAAAGCGTGCGGGCCGATGAGTTGAACGAGTGGGCGGTGAAGCTGCAAGAGCGGCTGCGCGCCGACCCGCTGTTCCGCGACGTGACGAGTGATGCGCAACTGCGCGGCCTGCAAGCGCAATTGAAGATCGACCGCGACCGCGCCAACACGCTGGGCGTGAGCATCGACGCCATTCGCTCGGCGCTGTACAGCGCCTTCGGCGAACGCCAGGTGTCGACCATCTACCTGCCCACCGACAGCTACCAGGTGATCATGGAAGTGCGGCCCGAGGCCAAGCAAGACGAAGCCGCGTTCAACAACATCTTCGTGCGTTCCAGCGCCGGCGGCCTGGTGCCGCTTTCGAGCTTTGCCACGGTGGAACGCACGGTGGGGCCGACCTCGGTGAACCACGTGGGCCAGTTGCAGGCGGTGACGGTGAGTTTCAACCTCGCCCCGGGGACGGCACTGGGCAGCGCCACGGCGAAGATCGACGCGGCGCGCGAGGCCGTGCGCATGCCCAGCTCGGTGATCACGCGCTATGGCGGCGACGCCGCGGTGTTCCAAAGCTCGCAGGGCAGCCAGGCGATCCTGATCATTGCTGCGCTGCTGGTCATCTACGTGCTGCTGGGCGTGCTGTATGAAAGCTACATTCACCCGCTGACCATCCTGGCCGGCCTGCCCTCGGCCGCGGTGGGCGCGCTGGCCACGCTGATGTTGTTCGGGCAAGACCTGACGCTCATCGCCACCATCGGCATCTTGCTGTTGATCGGCATCGTGAAGAAGAACGCGATCATGATGATCGACTTTGCGCTCGATGCGCAGCGCCACCACGGCATGGCACCGCAAGCCGCCATACGCGAAGCCTGCGTATTGCGCTTTCGCCCGATCATGATGACCACCCTGGCCGCGATGATGGGCGCGCTGCCCATCGCGCTGGGCCTGGGCGCGGGTGCTGAGCTACGTCAACCGTTAGGCCTGGCGGTGGTGGGTGGGCTGGTCTTTTCGCAGGCCATCACGCTGTACATCACGCCGGTGATTTACCTGGCGCTTGACCGATTCAGCGGCAAGGGGCCGGTGTTGATCAAAGAAGGGGCTGAAGTCGTGTCGGCCTGACACGCTTCTTTGCGTTGCTGCAAGACCGCCGCAACAGCAACGTAGGCCAATGCGAGCCAGGAGCAAAACGATCATGAAGCACAGCACAGCACTTGCTTTGACAGCGCTGACCCTGGCGGCCGCCTTCAGCGGCGTGCCAGCCGCGGCGCAGGAACGCCAGGGCGGCGGCCATGGTGATCGGGGAGATCGAGCCGGCCAGCGTGACGCTGACCGCGGCGGGGATCGCCGTGGGGATCGCTCCGGTGATCGTGGCCAACACCCGCCGCGGGCTGATCATGGTGGTGCCCCGCGCAGCGCGCCGTTGCACCATGACGCGCGCCATCGCCACGACCACTACTACCCGGCGCGCGGCTACATTGCCGCCGGGCTGCCCGGCGGGGCCCTGAACATCGGCTACGGCGGGGGCCACTACTACTTCCACAGCGGCGTGTGGTGGCGCCCGTACGGCGGACGCTTCATGGTGGTGCTGCCGCCCATCGGCATCGTGCTGCCGTTCCTGCCCTCGGCCTATGTGTCGCTGTGGCTCGGTGGCGCGCCGTATTACTACGCCAACGGCGTGTACTACGCGCCGGCGCAGCAGGGCTATGCCGTGGTCAACCCGCCGTCAGGCGCTGAAGCCGCACAGCCGATGCCGGTGCCGCCGCCGCGCGGCCTGCCTGACCCGATCATTTATCCGCGCAACGGCCAGAGCGCGGCGCAGCTTGAAGCCGACCGGCAAGAGTGCAACCGCTGGGCAACCACCCAGCCGCTGGCCTTGGCCGAGGCTGATGTCTTTCAGCGCGCCGTGGCGGCGTGCCTGGACGGGCGCGGCTACACGGTGAGGTGAGCCGGCGTGCCGCGGTGCGGCTCAGGCCGTGGCGCGGTCGCGTGCGGGGGCCGGCACGCCGGCGCTGGCCGGCGCCGTGGGCGGCTGCTCGGGCAGGCCTTGCAGGTGCGCAGCGTCGGCCCATTGCACGATGCCCAAGGTACCGGCCTGCCAGCGCAAGGTGTTGATGCCGGTGTTGGGAATGTCGCACGCGCGCGGGCCTGAAAGCGCCAGGCCATGCACGGTGCGCCACAGCATGTCGAGCACACCGCCGTGCGTCACCACCACCAGCCGGCGCGCGCCGTGTTCGCGCGCCAATTCACGCACCGCTGCCAGCACCCGCGCGTGGAACTGGCGCACGCTTTCGCCCCCTTGGGGCAGCGCAAAGTCAGCGTCATGCTTGAGCCATTGCGCCCACAGTTCAGGATGTTGGGCCTGGATGCTCGGCACATCCAGCCCTTCAAGCACGCCGAAGGCCTGTTCGCGCAAACCGGCATGCAGTTGTGGCGCCACCGCATGCACGCTGGCGGTGGGCGCCGCGGTTTCGCGCGTGCGCAACAGGTCGCTGCAAACCAGGTGGTCGAAGCGCTCGGTCTTCATGCGCTGCCCCAGCCTTGCGGCCTGCTCACGGCCCAGCGCGTTCAAGGGCACATCGATCTGGCCCTGGAAGCGCTGCTGGCGGTTCCAGTCTGTTTCGCCGTGGCGGATGAAAACGAATTCGGTCATGACCTGAGTATGCGCCGAGGCTGATATGGCAAGTCACCGGTGTGACACCTGAAAGCGGCGCTGTTTGTGCGGCACCTGCAGCAGCCATGCTGACACCACCAGCGCCAACAGCTCGTCCAGGGGCAGCACATCGACACCTGCACTGAGGCGAAAGCGCTGCGTTCCCGGGTAGACCACGAAACGGCGCGCGGGTTGTACGTCATCGCACGCCGAAGTGCGGCACGTCGCGTTCCAGGTAGGTGCGGGTGAAATCTTGGCGCCAGCGCAGGCTGCGGCTGGTGTCGGCTGCAACAAGCTGTTTGGAAAGCCGCCACGCAGCCAGAGATCGTCGGGCGGCGTCGTGCCGATCTCGTTCAGCGTCAAGGGCGTGAGTTCGAGGTAGGCAATGCGCCCGGCTAACGTTTCGCCCGAC
The DNA here is from genome assembly GCA_043766725.1 of Burkholderiales bacterium. Taxonomy (GTDB): domain Bacteria; phylum Pseudomonadota; class Gammaproteobacteria; order Burkholderiales; family Burkholderiaceae_C; genus Rubrivivax. The sequence goes on from JAYUHT010000040.1 coordinate 5,179, forward strand.
TGGCGCAACAGGCTGGGCGAGGCCGAGCCCAGTAGCAAGATGTGGCCCGCAGCGCGCTTGGCACGGCGCTGCCGGTCGATCACGCCACGCAGCACCGGGAACAGGCCAGGCGCATGGTGGATTTCGTCCAGGATCACCAGCTCGCCGGCGTGGTCGGCCAGGAACAACTCGGGCTCGGCGAGCTTGGCACGGTCGGCGGGCGACTGCACCCTGTTTCAAGCCGCCCGCAAGCAGTCGACGATCTTCATTCGTGCCGCCCGCCAGGCCGGCACGAAGCCGCCCACAAAGCCCATCACCAGCGCGAAGACCAGCGTTTGCAGCGCAATGCCCGGCGTGAGCTTGAAGCGAAAAGCAATCTCTGAAAATGTGGTGAAGTTGGTGGTGGACAGGTTCACCGTCTGCATCAAGCTGGCCGCGGCCAGGCCGATGGCGCCGCCCACCAAAGCCAATAACAGCGCTTCCAACAGGAACGCCAGCAGCACCGCGCCGCGGCGAAAGCCCAGCGCGCGCAGCGTGCCGATCTCGCCCACGCGCGAGGCCACGGCGGCGAACATGGTGATCATGGCGCCGACCACGGCGCCGATGCTGAAGATGATGGACAGCGACAGCCCCAGGATGCTGATGAAGGTGGCCAGCGCTTCGCTTTGCTCGGCATAGAACGCGATCTCGGGCTTGGCTTCAAGCGTGAGGCGCGGGTCGGCTTCGAGTGCGACGCGCGCCTTGTCGAAGCCTTGCGCGTCGCTCAGCGCAAAGATCACGCTCGAATAGGCGCTGCGCCGAAAGGCTTGCATCATCTGTTCGCTGTCGCCCCACAGTTCGGAATCGAAGCCGCTGCCGCCGGCATCAAACACACCCACCACGAGCCATTCGCGCCCGGCAAAGCGCAGGCTTTCGCCCAGGCCAGCACCGGCAAAACCTGATGCCACCGCCGCGCCGGCCACGATCTCGCTGCTGCCAGCGCGGAACATGCGCCCTTCGATCAGCTTGACCTGTGGACGCAGCTGCAATGCCAGCTCAGATGTGCCGCGCACGGTGACGTTGCTGGGCTTGCCACTGCCGCGTTTGGGCAGGTTGTTCAGCACCACCGGCTCCTTGGTCACCAGCCGCTGGCCCGCAGCGTTGGTGGCCATGCCCGGCAGCGATTCAACGATGGCCGCCTGTTCGCGGCTGATGCCGCTGTTGATCTCAGCCCCCGCGCCCTTGCGCAGCACGATCACGTTGTTCGGCCCACCGGTGGCCACCAGCGTGGCGCGAATGCCCTCGCTCATCATCAACACGGTGGCAAAGACATAGACCACCAAAGCCATACCGCCGGCCGTGAGCAAGCTGGTGACGCGCCGACCCCAGAGGTTGCGCGCGATGTAGCTCAGGGGGATGGCTTTCATGGGCTGCGGCCAAAGCGACACAGCACTTGACTGTCCGAACGGACCGAGGGCGTCGGGTGGCCGGCTACGCTCATGTCCTCCGGAGTCGGCCTGGCGGCCGCCGCCTCCCCCTTTACTTCGCTACGCCGGCCACCCAACACCCTCGGCCGGCACCAGGGGTGCCCCGGGTAACGTTCGAGAAGAGCCGCTGCCGAAGGAGCAGGACGGTGGGGCGCGTTGCGTAGCGAAGTAAAGAAGGAGCTGGCGCCCCGAAGGGAAGCCAGCGGGTGACATGAGCGTAGCAGCGCGCCCCGCTGGCCTGATCTGGCACGAACGCGGCCCAGTTGCATTGCGCTTGCGAGATCAAGCGCTGAACGCAAGACCGTGCGGGGTGCCTGCGTGCAAGCAGGGCTGTAGGCAAAGTGCAGCGCCTCAAGCCACATGCCGCAACCCCGCCACGATGTCGATGCGGCTCATCTTCCACGCCGGCCAGGCGGCGGCCACCAAGCCCACCACCAATGCCGCCAAACCCTGCAACGCCATCGTCAAGCCAGAAACCTGGAACACCGGGAACAAGGTGCCCACCGCCTTGGCAAACACCGCGGCCAGCGGCAAGGTGAGCAGCAGCCCGGCCAGCCCGCCTAACAGCGCGATCAACAGGCTTTCGCCGAACAGCAGGCGCACCACGAAACCGGGGCCGAAGCCCAGGGCCTTCAAGGTGGCGTACTCGGCCAGGCGCTCGCGCGCCGTCATGCTCATGGTGTTGGCCATCACCGCCATGATGATCAGGATGATGATC
>JAYUHT010000041.1:0-2752 GCA_043766725.1 Burkholderiales bacterium
GACGTGGTGGTGGAAAGCGTGGCCATGGGCGCCGTGGGCTGGGTCTCGGGCCTGTCGAATGCGTTCCCACGCGAAGGCGAAACGCTGTTCCGCCTGGCGCGCGCCGGGCGCATGGCCGAGCTGATGCCGCTGTATGAATGGTTCATGCCGCTGCTGCACCTCGACGCGCGGCCCGACCTGGTGCAGTGCATCAAGTGGTGCGAACACCGCATGGGCCGCGGCACCTGGCGCACGCGGCCGCCGCGGCTGGCTTTGCAGGGCGATGACCTGGCGCACGTGGAACGTGTCATGAACGAAGCGCTGGCGCAACGGCCGAAGCTGCTGGATGTTGGTCTGCCAACCTGACCCGGCACACACGCAGCGCGAAGTTAATGAGCATCCGCATTGAAGGCCTGAGCGTGGGCTATGGCGCGCAGCCGGTGATCGAAGGCCTGCAACTGCACATCGACCGCGGCTCGTTCTTCACGCTGCTCGGGCCCAGCGGCTGCGGCAAGACCACCTTGCTGCGCACGCTGGCCGGTTTCGTGCCGGCGCGCGCCGGGCGCATCTGGTTTGGCGAGCAAGACGTCACCACCCTGCCGGCACACCAGCGCGACATCGGCATGGTGTTCCAGGACTACGCGCTGTTCCCCGACAAGACCGTTTTCGACAACGTGGCCTACGGCCTGCGTGCGCGCAAACATGGTGCTGCACAGGTCACGCACCAAGTGGGCGAAGCGCTTGAGCGCGTGGGCCTGGGCGCGCTGGCGCACCGCCACCCTGCGGCGCTGTCGGGCGGGCAACGCCAGCGAGTAGCGCTGGCGCGCGCCTTGGTGATCAAGCCGCGCTTGCTGTTGATGGACGAGCCGCTGTCGAACCTCGACGCCAAGCTGCGGCTGCAAGTGCGCCAGACCATTGCTGACTTGCAAGCCGAGGCTGGCATCACCACGGTCTTCGTCACGCACGATCAAGACGAAGCGTTGGCACTGTCGCAGCGCATTGGTGTGATGCACCAGGGCCGCTTGGCGCAGGTGGGCACGCCGGCGCAGATTTACCGCGAGCCGGCGAATGCCTTTGTCGCCGGTTTCGTCGGCGCGGCCAACCTGTTGCCGGTGGTGTTGCCCGCGGGCGTGGCCGCTGGCGCGCGAGCCAATGTGATGTTGGCCGGCACGCCGCTGGTTGCACGCGCACCGTCTGCCTTGCTGGCCGGGCCGGCGTTGCTGATGGTGCGGCCCGAAGACATCAGCTTCGCCAGCGCGGGCGTGGCTGGCTTGCCGGCGCACATCACACAGCGCCAGTATTTGGGCCAGCAGACCAGCTACCGCGTGCGATTGAGTCATCTCCAAGCTGAGGGCCAGACGCTGCAAGTGGATGGCCACGGCCCGGGCCACGACGCCTATCAAGCCGGGCAGGCTGTGGTGCTGCGGCTAGACGCAGGCACCACGCTGCTGCTGCCACCATGAACTTCAAAAACGACCTGCGCTCGGTGTGGTTCTGGCTCACCGTGGCGGCCTTGGTGGTGTTGGCAGTGTTCCTGCTCTACCCGGTGAGCCGCGTGTTGATCGGCAGCCTGGGCCGCGGTGGCCCATCGGGCTGGGCCTTGATTGCGGCTGACCCGAAGGTTACGCAAGCGGTGCTCAACACCATCACCCTCGGTGCCATCGTCACCCTGACCGCATTGCTGATTGGCGTGCCGCTGGCCTGGTTCACAGCGCGGTACAGCTTCCCGGGCCAGGGCATCGTGGCCATCTTGCCGCTGGTGACGCTGGTGGTGCCTGAAGTGATCGCGGCGCAGACCTGGCTGATGATGGTGGGCAACAACGGGTTGGTCACGCGCGCGCTGGCTGACTGGGGCCTGGCGCTGCCCAGCTTCTACGGCTGGCTGGGTTTGATCACCGTCATGACCTTCACCTACTACACCTACATCTACATCGGCACGCTGGCCGCCATTCGTGGCTTTGACGTTCAGTTAGAAGAAGCCGCGCAAAGCCTGGGCACCCCACCCGCACGTTCGCGAGCGCTGGTGATGCTGCCCGTGGTGCTGCCCGCGGTGCTGGCCAGCGCGCTGCTCGTCTTCACGCTGGTGGTGGGCAACTTCGCCGTGGCCATGGTGTTGAGCAACAAGGTGCCATTGCTGTCAGTGCTAACGTATCAGGCCACTGTGTCCGAGGTCGGCTCCGACCCCACGCTGCAAAGCACGCTGGCGACGATTTCGGTGCTGCTGGTGATGGCCGTGCTGTTCGTGCAGCGGCGCCTCAATGCGCGCGGCCAGCGCGAAGTGCTGCAAGGCCGCGGTGCGCGCGCCGTGCCGCTGGTGGGCTGGCGCGGCGCGCTGCTGGGCACGGCGGCGGCGTTGGTCGTGCTCGTCTCGCTGCTGCCGGTGGTGAGCATCGTGGTGGGTGCGTTCACGCAGGCGCGCGGGCCGGTGATGCGCTGGGGCCAGTGGACCACGGCGCACCTGGAACGGGTGTTCACGCGCGCGCCCGACCCACTCATCAACACGCTCATCTACGCGGCAATCGCCACCACGCTGGGCATCATGCTCAGCGTGTTGATCAGCTACCTGGTGGTGAAGAAGAGCAACCGCCTGACGCCGCTGCTTGACTATGTGAGCGCGCTGCCGCTGGCGCTGTCGGGCACGGTGATCGGCATCGGGCTGGTGATGTCGTTCAACTCCGGCTGGCTGCCGCTGGCCGGCACCGGCGCCATCATCGTGCTGGCCTATGTGGTGCGGCGGCTGCCCCTGGGCACGCGCAATGCGGCCAGCACGCTG
>JAYUHT010000042.1:0-7319 GCA_043766725.1 Burkholderiales bacterium
GCTGGCCGCCGCGGTGTGCGACCCGGTGGCCATGCCGCACCACTTTGCTTCGGGCCCGAGCTACCCGCGGCTGCAAGAGCTGCTGATGGAATACATCGCACGCAGCTCGCGCGGCAGCGCCGAAAAACCGAAGATCGCCTACGTGTATGCCGACACTGAATTCGGCAAAGACGGCATCCCCGCCGGCAAGGCGCGGGCCGAGAAACTCGGCCTGCCGATCGTGGCTGAAATCGTCACCAAACAGTCGGGCGTGGACGTGACCCCCGAGGTCGCCAAGCTGCGCCGCGCGCGGCCCGACATCGTCATCTTCCAGGGCTACATTGCCGCGCCGATGCCTGAGTTTGTGCGCCAGATGCGCGAGGCCGGCATGAGCCCGCAGATCATGGGCACGGCCTGGGGCCTGGACCGCCCGGCCTATGACGCGCTGGGCGCTTTAGGCGCCAAGCTCACCGGCATTGCGATGTATCGCTACGGCCACGAGACCGACGCGCCCATGATCAAAGCCATGCACGAACAGATCAAGGCCACGCGCGGCGAAACCAAGACCATCTCGCCGTTCTACATGACGGCCTGGCTCAGCGGCATGATCTTTGCCGAAGTGGCCGAGCGCTGCATCAAGGCCAACAAGCCGCTGACGCTGCCGCACATGAAGGCCGCGCTGGAATCGATGAAAGACTTCGACACCGGCGGCATCACCGGCTTGCTGGCTGACCTGAGCACACACCAGATCCCGGTGGGGCGCATGGTCAGCTATGACTTCGACAAGAAGACCATGGAGCCGGCCAGCGGGTGGATAAAGGTTTGATTTGATGTAAGCACATGCTTTCAATTTCGGTATCAGGCCATTGGGTGGCTTGCCGTTCGACGACAGCACACGTAATATGTGCGCACTTAAGTTGAGGTGCGAAATATGAACATCACGCTGTCTGTTGACGAGCAGGTTGCCGAACAGGCGCGCAAGGCGGCCTTGGCACTGGGGAAGAGCCTGAACCAAGCCGTGCGCGACTACCTCGAACAACTGGCCGGCAGCCAGCAGCTTGATGCGCAGTTGCGTGCTTTCGAGCAGTCAGCACGCGCCACCCCCGGGCGCCTGGCCGGCTGGAAGTTCGACCGCGACGAAGCCAACCGCCGTGCGTAGCCTGCTCGACACCAACATCCTGGTGTATGCCGACGCGGCCGACGAGCCGGCCAAGCAGCGACGTGCCATCGAACTCATCACCACCCTGCGTGGCAACGGCACGGCCGTGCTGTGTACCCAGGTGCTGCAGGAATACGTGAACGTGGCGCTGCGCAAACTGCACCTGCCCAGCACGCTGATTCGCGAACGCTTGAACTTCTATGGTCGCTTCGAACTGGTACCAACAACTCCCGAGCTGATTGCCAACGCGCTCGATCTTCATGTGCTGCACGGCCTGTCGTACTACGACGCGCTGATCGTTCAAGCCGGCGCCGCCAGTGGCTGCCAGTTCGTGCTGTCTGAAGACATGCAGCACGGCGGCGTCTATGCCGGCGTGCAGATCAAGAACCCGTTTCTAAGTGCTTGAACGATGCAGTTCACATCGGCCCCAGTCATCCGCTGACCACACTGCGACTCGATCCAAACATGTCTGCCCTTGCCCTGCGTAGCAGCCCTGAAATGCAGCGCTTGGCCAACGTCAGCGCAGCGCAGCAAGACGCCCTGGCGGAACTGCTGATCGACTGTGTAGAGGGCGGCGCCAGTGTCAACTTCATGCTGCCGTTAACCAGGGCGAAGGCCCTGGCCTTCTGGCAAGGCGTGGCCGCTGGCGTGGCCCAGGGCGAGCGTGCCTTGCTGGTGGCGCAAGACGAGCAAGGCCTCTTGGGCACGGTGCAACTGGTGCTGGCCCAGCCCGACAACCAGCCACACCGCGCTGATCTGGCCAAGATGCTGGTGCACCGCCGCGCCCGCCGCCTGGGAGTGGGTGCGGCGCTGATGCGTGCGGCCGAAGCGCTGGCGCGCGAGTGCGGCAAGAGCTTGCTGGTGCTGGACACCGTGACCGGCGGCGACGCCGAGCGCCTGTACGCCCGCCTGGGCTGGCAGCGCGTGGGCGAAATTCCCGGCTACGCCTTGTGGCCGCGGGGCGGGCTGTGCAGCACCACCTACTTCTACCGCGAGCTGGGTTGAAGCCTCTCAAGCAAATGTGGCTCTGCCACTTTGCTTGATCCCCTCGGGGGGCGGCCGGCTTCGGCCGGCCTTGGGGCGCTCTTCAAATTCGCCCGGCCGAAGCGCGAAGGCCCGCTACGGCTTGCTGAACAGATCGGGCGCCACGGCGCGGTGAAAGCCGTTGAAGGCCGCGCTGCCCGCGTGTTCGCGAGTGGGCCACCAAAGTTCGCGCGCATTCGGCGCGCCGCCGTCCACGCGCAGGCAACTGCCGGTGGTGTATGCCGCGCCGGGTGAAAGCAAATGCGTGATGGCGGCCGAGACTTCCGCTTCGGTGCCAAAGCGCTGCATCGGCACCTTGCTGGGCACGCGCTTGATGTACTCGTCATCTTTGGCTTCGTAGGTGTCCAGGCCGCTGGTCATGATCGCGCCCGGCGCCACGCTGTTCACGCGCACGCCGGCATGGGCCCATTCGCAGGCCGCGCATTCGGTGAGCGTGTGCATGCCCCCGCGCGCCGCGGCCGAGTGCGCGAAGTTGGGCCAGCCGTTCCAGATGTCGGCAATGATGTTGACGATCGACCCGCCGTGCGCATGCATCCACAAGTTATAGACCTCGCGCATGAAGATGAAGCCGCCGGTGAGGTTGCTGCGCACCACGGCCTCGAAGCCCTTGGTGGAGATGCTGGCCAGCTCGGCGCGGTACTGGCCGCCGGCGTTGTTCACCAGGCCATCAATGCGGCCATGGCGTTCGACCACGCTTTGTACGGTCGCACGCACTTGCTCTTCAAGGCGGATGTCGCACACCTGCGCATCGGCGATGCCGCCATCTTCTTCGATCTCGGCGCGCACGCGCTCAAGTTTCCCGGCCGTGCGCCCCACGATCACCACCGCGGCGCCGAGAGCCGCCAGCTCATGCGCGGTGCAGCGGCCAATGCCGCTGCCGCCACCGGTGATGATCACGGTCTTGCCATTGAACAAGCCGGGGCGGAAGGTTGATTCGTAGGGCATGAGGTCTTTCGTATCGGGTCAGTACTGAACGGCCACGCGGCCGATGCGTTCGCGCGCTATCACCAGCTTCATCACGGCGGCCGTGCCGTCGCCAATCTCAAGCCCCATCACATCGCGCAGGCGTTGCTGGTGGGCTAAGTCTTTGCTCCAGCCATAGTGGCCCAGCGTGAGCAGGCATTGGTGAATCACGTCGAACGCGGTCTTCGGCCCCAGCCACTTCACCATCGCGGCTTCAGCCGTGTGCGGCAGGCCGGCGTCGCGCAAGGCCAGCGCGTGATAAGCCAATTGGCGCACCGCCGCCACCTGCGATTCGCCTTCAGCCAGCGGAGAACTCACGCCCTGAAACTGGCCGATGGGCCGGCCGAATGCCTCGCGCTCCTTGGCGTAGGCCCACGCTTCATCCAGCGACGCTTGTGCCGCGCCCAGGCATTGCAGCGCGATCAGCGCGCGGCTGTAGTCAAAGCCCTGCATCACCTGCGTGAAGCCCTTGCCCACGCTGCCCACCAAATGGTCAGCGCTGACGCGAACGCTGTCGAAGAACAGCGAGCCGCGGCCCAGCATCAGCGTGCCCACATCGTCGAAGCGGGTGGTCGTGATGCCCGGCGCATCGGCCGGCACCAGCAGAGCCGTGACGCCGCGCGCGCCGTCTTCGGGCCTGCCGGTGCGGGCGAAGACGAGGTAGGCGTCAGCACTGTCGGCAAAGGTCACCGAAGTTTTTTCGCCATCAAGAATGAAGCTGTCACCCTCACGCCGCGCCTTCAGTTGCAGGTTGGCTGCGTCACTGCCGCCGCGCGGCTCGGTGATGGCCAGGGCCACCACGGCCTGGCCCCGCACGATGGCCGGCACCCAGCGCTGCGCCAGGGCCGGCGGCGCGTCGCGCGCCAAGATGGCGGCCAGAAGCGCCGCCACCACCGCGGCTGAAGCCATGGAGAAGTCGCCATAGGCCAGCTCTTCAATGATCAGCCCGGCCGTCACACTGCTCACGCCTAGGCCGCCTAACGCAACGGGTAAGTCAGGGCAAATCAACCCCAACTGGCCCATTTCGCGCCACAGCGCGCGGTCCAGCTCTGGCAGTTTTTCGCGCTGCTGGTAGCCGGGCAGCAGGCGCTCACGGGCGAAGCGCCGCGCCGCGCTTTGCAGGGCTTGTTGCTCTTCGCTGAGGATCACGGTGCCCTCAAAGCTCGGTCGGCGTTTGGCCCGCGCGGCCGCGGTCAGCCTTGGCGAAAAAGTCAGCCGTTCGGTTAGCAATGGTCGAATTGTCACCGCACAGCGCATAGCCCAGCAGGCATTCGGTTTGCAACTGGTCATCGAGTGGGCGGCCGATCACGGCCATGATGGTTTCCTTGGCCGACTCCACCGCGCGGCGGTCGTTGCGCAGGATGCGCGCGACCAGGTCTTCGGTGGCCGCCATCAGATCGCCATGCAGCACCACGCGCGAAACCAGGTTGGCGGCCAGGGCGCGCTGCGCGTCAATCGGCTCGCCGGTCAACTCCATCTCCAGCGCGATGCCCGCGCCGGCAATGTTCACCAGCCGCACGATGCCGCCATCAGCCGGGTGCATGCCGCGGCGCAACTCGAACGAGCCGAGCTTGGCGCGCTCACTGGCCACACGGATGTCGCAGGCCAGGGCAAGCTCCAGGCCGCCGCCCAGCACCCAGCCATTCAGCGCCGCGACGATGGGCTTGTAGATGCGGTGCAGCCCGCGCGTGATGCCGCCGGCAAAACCATCGGGCAGCTTGCTGCGCGCCAGCATCGGGCCCACGCCGTTCCATTCGGGGACATGGGTTTTCAAATCGGCGCCGGCACAAAACGCGGCGTCGCCCGCGCCGGTGAGGATGGCCACGCGCAGTTTGTCGTCATCACGAAAGTCTTCCCAGATACTGCGCAGGAGCTGGTGGGTTTCCAGGTCGATCGCGTTGTGCACCTCGGGCCGGTTGAGCGTGATGTGCGCGACTTCGCCGCGTTTTTCGTAGAGGACTTTTGGCATGGTGGCTGGTTTGAATCGTTACTCGGTGTGGGGCGCGCGCGCCGCACTCATGCGCACGCAGCGTTGCAGAGGTGCCATCACTTTCTGCCGGGCCTTTTCTGCGGCGGCGAATTCAAGGCATAAAACTCGTGCAGCTTGGCAGCCAGCATCGCCTTGTCCGGCAACTGAGTCTGGTACTGAGCCACCAGCGCCGGTGACAGCGTGCGGCTCAGTGCCGTACTCCACCACCTCGGCATCTTTCGACGCACACAACAGCACGCCGATAGCCGGGTTCTCGTGTGGCTTGCGCACGTCGCGCCCAAGCTCGGTCAGGAACCGGCCCAGGTGTTGCAGCAGGCTGCGGTGCAGGTCTAGCTCTGAATGCAGGGCGGGCAGTGCCAAAAATTCCAGCAGGTAAGCGTCCTTGAAGTGCTGGTCGGCCTGCGGCTGCATTTCTCTCAACGCTGTTGAGAGTTTTGGCGGGTTGAGCGCGGCCCGCTCGAACAGGCCGCCGTCGATCTGGCGCGCCACCTCGCGCACCGGCCAGCGGTTGTGCGTGGCCATGCGCAGATAAAACTCACGTTCCTCGGCGCGCTTGGTTCGACTCAAGATGTGCAGGTGGGCCGACCAGGGTAAATCTCTCAACAGCGGTGAGAGTTCTGTCGCGGCTGGGTAGGCCTCGAAAAACTGCCGCATGCGCCAGAGGTTCTGCGACGAGAAACCGCGCAGGCCCGGCTCGCGCTGCGCGATGTACGTAGCCAATTGCGCCACCGTGCCCTTGGCCCAACCATCGGCCTCGATCTTGCGGTGCAAGTACTGGCCGATCCGCCAGTACAAGTCAACGAGTTCGGTATTGACGGCTTGGTAAGCACGCTGGCGTGACCGCTCAATGAGGCCGACCACCTCGGCAAAAGACCGCTCATGCGAGGCCGCGACGCGGGACTGCGCACTCAGCTTGCCCGCCAATGCCGGCGCCTTCGAAGCAGGCTTTCGGATACTCACATCGCCACTCGCAGCGGCGAGGCGCTGTTGTCGAACGATTCGATCACCTTGCGCAAAAGGCGCTCGAGGCTGGCGCACTCGGACGGGCTCAGGCCCGAAAACGCCTGTTCGAGCGGGCCAGCCAGCCGCGGCACGGCCTGGGTGGCGGCCTTGCGGCCAGCGGCCGTGATGCGCACGGCAATGCGCCTCGCATCGTGCACGCCGCCGCTGCGGCGCACCAGGCTCGCGGCCACGAGCTCATCAAGGATGCGCGTCATGTTCGCCCGGCTGGTGCCCACCAATTCGCTCAAGGCGCTGGGCGAGGCCGTGCCGTTTTCGCTGGCCAGCAGCAGGCACAGTACATGGAAGGAATGCTCGGTCAGGCCCAGACCGCGGAACACCGGTTCGAAATACTGGCCCAGGCCGACAACGCTGATGCGAATCAGCCGTACCAGCACGGTCGGCGCCATGGGCAGCTCGGGAAGGGCTTGCGCCATGGCCGGCGTGCTGCGCGCCACGGCGGCCAAGCGTTCGGTTCCACGCATGAATGCTTCTTGGGTAATTCAGGACGGAATCAGTTTAATGCCACTCGCAAGCCTGTCAAGTTTTCCCATCGGTCAGACTGGTGGCATGCAACCCGAACACCGTGAGAATGATGTGACCTGCGCAGGATCGAACATGCACAAACTTTTCATCTGCTATAGCCATGACCCTAAAGACGAAAACCTCAAGGAGCAGGTCAAGCAGCACCTTCAGACACTGACGAGTTCCGGGCTATCGCTGGACATTTGGGATGATCGGCGCATCGCAGTCGGCGACGATTGGTTGGCCCAGATCAAATGCGCCATCAATGAGTGCTCGGCCGCCGTATTGTTGTTGTCGCCGGGTTTTCTATGTTCGCGCTTCATTCAATCAGTCGAGGTGCCTGAGCTGCTGCAACGCAGACGTGAGCAAGGGATACGCGTGATTCCAGTCAATCTCTCGCCGTGCTATTTGGAACCTCACCGCTGGCTGTACGACATGCAATCTCGGCCGGGCACAAACAAGCATCTCAGCGGGCTGTCGCCTCACGAGGCAGACGAGGCATTGGTCGACCTCGTCAAGGAGATAGCGGCATTGGTCATGACCATCACGCCGTCGGTGCAAAACAAGCACCCAGCCAATTCCGCTGTTGGTGGTCGGCCACGGCTGGATGATGCCGCGGGCAAGTCTGATCTGTTCGGCCGTGCGGAACTGCTTGAACAA
>JAYUHT010000043.1:0-7312 GCA_043766725.1 Burkholderiales bacterium
TCGCAGGCGGTGCATGGCATGGTGGCACGGCGCGTCGACGCGGTGTTCGAGGACATTGGCGAGCAGACGGTCAAGAACATCGCGCAGCCCGTGAGGGCCTTTCGCGTGCGCCACCGCTTGCTGGGCGAGGCCGCGATTCCCGAGTCGATGCCTGACGCCAGCAAGACAATGCCCGAGTCCAATGCGGCGGTGCTTGCGAGATGGCTAGCCAGGCTCAAGACCCTCAAAGGCGCCATCGTTGCCGTTGCCAGCATTGGCGCCGCTCTCGGCAGCTTTGCAGGCTAACTGGAACGTCTACAAGGCCGCGGGGGCTGGCGCGCAATCTTCTGCCCTTCTGGCATTGGTCGGCAAGGGTATTGCGGGGCCACTGTCCATCGTTGTGCTGCCGTTCGCCAACCTGACCGGCGATCCGCAGCAGGCCTACGTGGCCGACGGGCTGACCGATGCCGTGACCGCCGACCTGTCGCGCATCCGCGATGCGTTCATCGTCAGTACCTCGACGGCGTTTGCCTACAAGGACAAGGTGGTCACGGCGCAGCAGGTCGGCAAGGAGTTGGGCGTGCGCTTCGCCCTGCAAGGTGGCGTGCAGCGCAGCGGCGACAAGATTCGCATCAACGCGCAGTTGGCCGACACGACAAGCAACGCGCAGCTGTGGACGGAGAGTTTCGATGGCAGCCAGGCCGATCTGTTTGCCTTGCAAGACCTGGTCACCACGCGGATTGGGAACAGTATCGGGCGCGAGATGCTGGTGGTGGCTGCACGGGACAGCGAGACTCGGAAGAGCGACCCAACAGTTGCCGATCTTTTGCTGCGCGCCAGAGCGTTGAGTTTGAAACCCGAGTCGGCGGCAAACTATGAAGCTCAGCAGGCCTTGTACCGCCAAGTGCTGCTGCAGGAACCGAACAACGTCAAGGCTATGGTTGGTCTGGCCGGATCCCTCACGCGTGCCGCGTACAACCGTGTGCTCGCGGACCCGACGGTAAGGGAACGGCAATTGGCAGAGGGGCGCGATCTGGCCTTGAAGGCTCGGGAATTTGAGCCAAATAATCCAAGCATCTACGACGCGCTCGGCAACTACGCTGGCATACATGGCGACTATGTGGGAGCGAAGCGCGCCAGCGAAGCTGTGCTTGCTCTGGACCCCAAAAATCCTCGCGCGTACTTTGGTTTGGCCGTGGACTACGCTGAAGCCGGGGAGCCCGCGAAGGCAATCGAGCTAGTGACCCAGGGCATCCGGTTGGATCCGAAAAACGTCGACGGAACTATCCTTACCAACTTGGGTGCGTTGCAGTTCATGCTTGGCGACGATGACGCTGCGGTCGAGTGGCTGCTGAAAGCCTTGGACGTAGAGCCAAGCTGGGAGAACTCACACGCCTTTCTGGCGATGGCTTACGCGCGCAAAGGCGACAAGGGCCGCTCGCGAGCGGCCCTCACCGCCTTGCTTCGCCTGGATCCGATGTTCAATCTGGAGAAATTTCACCTTCGAGGGCTTGAGGCGGCACCGCCGGTCTATCGGGTTTGGTGGGATACGAAGCTGCTGCCCGCTTGGCGGCTGGCAGGGTTGCCCGAATAGGTTCTCCGAGCAGCCGTCTCAGGCCACCAGAGCTTCATGCTTGACGGGCTTGATCTTGCTGAGTGCAGGCTTAGCGCGCTTCTGCGTGTTCCACAGATCGTAGGCAGCCTGCGTGGCCAGCCACACGCTTGCGCGGCCGCCGTGATCGATGCCAAGCCAGCGCTCAAGGCGCAGCGCCATCTCCGGCGAAATGCCGGCCTGGCCGTTCAGCACGCGAGAGAGTGCCGCGCGCGTCACGCCAAGCTGCACAGCGGCATCGGTCACGCTCAGGCCAAGCGCCGGCAACACGTCTTCGCGCAGCGTTTCGCCGGGATGCCGCGGGTTGAACATCGTTGCGATGTCGTTCCTCGATCTCAGTGGTAGTCGCGGTAATTCACGATCACGGCATTGCCGGCATCGGACTTGAAGGTCAGGCGCCAATTGCCACTACAAAACCCGCAACATTGGCGGCTTCGCCGCTTCGTAGGCCAAAGCCAAGGGGCGCGGCTTGATTCAATCCGCCTTGATCCCCGCCTCGCGAATCACCGTGGCCCAGGTCGCTGTTTCCCGCTTGATCTGGGCCGCAAAGTCATCGGGCTTGCTGGCCAGCACCACCAAGCCCTGGCTGCGCAACCTGGCGGTGATGGCCGGCTGATTCAGTACGCCGGCGATTGCCGCCTGAACGCGCGCCACCAGCGCGTCGGGCGTGGCCGCCGGCAGCATCACCCCGTACCACGAAGGCACGTCGATGCCCTTCACACCCGCTTCAGCCAGGGTGGGCACATCGGGCAGGCTGGGCGCGCGCTGCGCCGTGGTCACGGCCAGGGCGCGCAACTGGCCGGCCTGTATCGCCGGCAAGAGCGTGGGCACGGCGCCGAACATGAGCTGGATCTGGCCGCCCACGATGTCTTGCAGCGCCTGCGTCGTGCCTTTGTAGGGCACATGGGTCATGTCGATCCTGGCCTCGCGCTTGAGCAGCTCGCCAATCAAATGCAGGCTGGAGCCATTGCCCGGCGAGCCGTAGTTCAGCTTGCCCGGCTGCGCGCGCGCCAGCGCGAGCAATTCGGCCACGTTCCTCGCCGGCACTCCGGGGTGCACCACCAGCACATTGGGCGCGTAGGCCAGCAGGGTGACGGCCTTGAAATCGCGCTCCCACTTGAAGGGCGACCGCGGCAGCAGCGTGGCGTTGATGGTGATGTTGCCCTGCGGCACGAACAGCACCGTGGCGCCGTCGCCCGCCGCGCGCACCACCTTGTCGATGCCAATGTTGCCGGCCGCGCCGGGCAGGTTTTCCACCGTCACGGTCTGCCCGGTGGCTGTGGCCAGGGGCTCGGCCACGCTGCGGGTCAGCACATCCAGCACGCCGCCGGCCGGGAAGGGCACGACGAAGCGGGTGGGGCGGTCGGGCCAGGTTTGGGCTTGGCCGGCCAGGGGCAAGGCAGTCGCTGCCAGGCAGGCCAAGGCGATAAGTGATTTCATAGGTTAGCTCGCAGTGGTGTTCGTTGCTGTTGGGGCCGCGGCCTGGGCCTGCAAGGCTGCAAGAACTTTCACCGGCGTGATCGGCAGCGTGGTGATGCGCACGCCCACCGCATCGAACACCGCATTCGCCAACGCACTGGCCATGGGCAGGATGGTGGCTTCGCCCGCGCCCTTGGCGCCGAACGGGCCGGGGCCGTGGCCCTGCTGCTGCGTGATCGTCACAGAGTCGCGCGGCAGGTCGCTGGCCAGCGGCACGCGGTAGGTCAGCGGCGTGCCGTTGAGCAACCGGCCCTGCGCGTCATAGACCATGCCTTCGAACATGGCCTGGCCCAGACCCATCAGCGCGGCGCCGTTCTCCTGGCCGGCGCACACCAGCGGGTTGAGCGAGCGCCCGGTGTCACCACTGGCCACCAGCTTGATGACGCTCAGGGCGCCGGTTTCGGTATCAACTTCAACTTCAATCGCGCCCCAGCCGATTTCCCAGAACACACACTGCGCTTCGAGCGGGGCGCGGTGGTCGAGATCGGGCTTGTAGAAGCCGTCGGCGCTGAACTCGAAGCCGGTGCCGCCGAACTGGCGCATCACCAGCGGGCCGAGGGCGTGGCGCTTGTCGCCGTGAACGATGACGCCATCTTGCAGTTTGAGATCAGCCACCGGCTGGCCCAACTGCGCGCCCGCGAACTCAAGCACCTGGCGCTTCAGGCTTTGCGCCGCAAACAGCACCGCGCGGCCCATCACCGCCACGCCCGAACTGGCGTTGGTGCCTTGATCAAACGGCGTCACGTCGGTGTGGATGGGCGCGAAGCGAATGCGTGCCAGCGGCATACCCAGCTCTTCAGCCACCACCTGGGCCAGCGCGGTGTGCAGGCCCTGGCCCATTTCAACGCCGCCGCTTTGCAGGATCACGTCGCCCTGCGTGGTCATCTTCAGGCGCGCCTGCGCCGGCTTGTTCACGCCGCCGCCATCTTTGAAGCCGATGGCCAGGCCCATGCCACGCCGCTTCACACCCGTGTCGCAGCGCTTGCGTTCGTGGTAACCGATCTCGCGGCACACCAGATCAAGGCCCTCACGCATGTCGCTGTCAATGCCGCTTTCGCCGGGCATGAAGGGCTCGTGCAGGTTCAGCAAGTTCTTCATGCGCAGCGCATAAGGGCTCAGGCCCAGGCGCTGGGCAATCATGTCGATCTGAGATTCACTGGCCCAACTGGCCTGCGTGCCGCCAAAGCCGCGAAACGGGCCAGCCGGCGCAGTGTTGGTCATCACGCAGGCACAGCTTGTGTTGATGTGCGCCCAGCGGTACGGGCCCGGGATGCGGTAGCCGCACTTTTCGGCCACCAACGGGCTGGCGTCTGAATACGCGCCGGCGTCGAGTTCGATGCGGCTCTCGCGCGCCACCAGCGTGCCGTCGTTCATCACGCCGATTCTCAGGCGCAGCACGGCGGCATGCTGGGTGTTGGTGAGGAAGCTTTCCTCCATCGTTAAAGCCAGGCGCACCGGCTTGCCCGCCAGCAGCGAAAGCATCACCGTCAGGGCTTCGGTCTTGATGTTGTTCTTGGCGCCGAAACCGCCACCCAGGTACGGCACCTGCACGCTCACCGCGTTTTCGGGCAGTTTGAACATGCGCGCGATTTCGCGGCGCAGCGGAAACGGGTTCTGGCAGCTTGCCCAAAGCTGGATGTGCTGCGCCGTGGCGTGCGCGACGCTGACAAACGGCTCCAGGTGAACATGCGTCATGCGGGAGAAGTGGAACTCGTCTGCAAAGACATGGTCGCAGCGCGCGAAGGCAGCAGCGTCACCCATGGCGTAGCTGAACTCGTAGCAAACGTTGCGCCGCGGGCGCAATTGCGCGCTGGCGCCAGCGCCATAGGGCGGCACGATGCCCATCGGCGCTTGCTCAAAGAGTTCGGACGCCTCACTCGCTGTGGCCGCCGCGATGCTCGCCACCACGGGCAAGTCGTCGTAGCTCACCTGAATCGTTTGCAGCGCGGCGATGGCCAGGGCCTCGGTGTCGGCCGCCACGGCGCAGACGATGTCGCCGATGTAGCGCACGCGGTCAAACGCCACCAGGGGCTGGTCTTTGATGAAGTAGCCATAGAAGGGCACCACGTGGGCCGGGATGTCGCTGCGCGTGAGCACGGCGCGCACGCCGGGCAGGGCGCGCGCGGCGCTGGCATCAATGCTCAGCACCCGGGCGTGCGCGCGTGGGCTGCGCAGCACCTTGGCGTGCAGCATGCCGGGCAGCACGACATCGGGGCCGTAGATCGCCGTGCCGGTCAGCTTGGCATGGGCGTCGCTGCGCGGCAGGCTGTGGCCAACCTGATCCAGCCTGGCGCTCATGCTTGAGCACCTGCCAGGCGCGCCGCCGCGTCTTGCACCGCATCGATGATCTGCGCATAGCCGGTGCAACGGCAAACGTTCGAACTCAGCCACTCGGTGATGCGTTCGCGGCTGGGCCTGGGCTCACGGTCGAGCAAGGCCTTGGCCAGCAGCAGCATGCCGCTGGTGCAATAGCCGCACTGGAACGCGCCATGGTCGATGAAGGCTTGCTGCAGCGGGTGCAGCACACCATCGCGCGCCAGGCCCTCGACGCTGGTGACGTCGCAGCCCTGCACCTGAAAGGCGAAGGTGGCGCAACTGGCCCGCGGCTCGCCGTTCACCAGGCTCACACAGGCGCCGCACACCCCGGCGCCGCAGGCCAGGCGCGTGCCGGCCAGGCCCAGATCGTCGTGCAGCAGCTCGTGCAGCGTGCGCTGCACGGGCACCTCGCGCTGCTGGGGTGCGCCGTTGAGCGTGAAGTGCAGGAGCACCGTGGTGGCAGCGGTCATGAAGCCAGGGCTCTCAACTGCCGCGCGAGCAAGACGCTGCCCGCGGCGCGGGCATAGGCAGGCGTGAGTGACGGGTCGGCAAAACTCGCGGGCAACTGGGCCAAGGCGTCTTGCGCGAGCGCGCCTGCGTTGGCGGCCACGGCGTGAACACTCATGCCGGGCAGGTCGAGTTCCAGCAGCACCGGCGCCAGGTATTCGGTGGCCACGGCGCAGCACAAGTGCAGCCCGTTGGTGCGTTGGCGCAGCGCACCGGCCAGGCTGAGCAGCGGGCGCAACGAGCGGTCGTGAAAGTAGCCCCGCAGTGAAGCGGTCTCCAGGCGCAGCGCCAGCAGCAGGGCGCGCGCGGGCAGGCCTTGCCACAGCGCCAGCACGGGCAGTTCCAGCGCGCCGTGGTGGGTGGCGAACTCAAGCTGCACGCCCGCGCACGCCAGCATGGCCGAGCCTTCATAGCGCGTGCGCCTTGCCATCAGGTTGCCGCCTAACGTTCCAGTGAAGCGGATGCGTGGGTTGGCAATTCGCGCCCAGGCTTGCGCCAGGCCCGGCGCCTGCTCCACCAGCAAATCATGCGTGCTGCCCTGGGCGTGATTCACCGCGGCGCCGATGCGCAGGCCTTGCTCGAAGCCTTCAACGCGGTGCAGTTCCGGCACGCCGGCCAAGCAGATCAATTCGCACGGTTGCAGGCCTTCGTTGAACGCGGCCACCAGGTCGGTGCCACCGGCCAGCAGCACCGGCCGTTCGCCGTCGTACAGGGCCGCCAGTGCCTGGGCCAGGGTTTGAGGCCGGTGCAGTTTGAACGGCGCCAGTGTGCGTGCCGAGGTGGGCAGCAATCCAGCGCTGGCCAGGGTTTGCATGATTAACGTTGGAGGTAATTGTGTATCAACGGCCGGTCATCGCCGCGCTGCAACCCTGAGTGCCCAGCCCGCGGCGCGAGCAATGTCGGCCATACGTTCGGGCTTGTCAATGCGTGCACGCAGCGTGCAACCGGTGGGCTCGCTGTTACGATAAAAAGTGACCAGTCAGCTCGACGATTCTCAGGGAGGCCTCGGCCATGAATCAGCTTGTACGGTGCATGGCCCTGGCCTGTGCGCTCATGGGCCTGGCGGCCACCGCCCAGGCCCAGCCCTTCCCCGCTGGCCCGATTGGTATCGTGGTTCCGCTGGCGCCGGGTGACGCGGCAGACATTGCCGCGCGCGCCCTGGGCGACGAGATCGGCAGGTTGCTGAAAACGCCGGTGGTCACGACCAATCGCCCGGGTGCGGGCGGCGCGGTGGGCACCAGCAGCGTGGTGCAGGCGAAGAAAGATGGCCACACCATTCTGTTTGCCCAGAACAGCGCGCTCACGCTGCGCGCCGTGCTCGACCCCAAAACGATGACCTCCGACCCGCTGCGCGATCTGGTGCCACTCGGCATCGCCTCGCGCACGCCGAGCGTTCTGGTCGTGCGTGGCGACGCGCCG
>JAYUHT010000044.1:0-19084 GCA_043766725.1 Burkholderiales bacterium
CTGGTGCACCAGTTTGTCGAACGCGGTGAGCACATCGCCGCTCATGCCCAGGCCTTCGAGCGTGAACTTCGATTCGCTCTTGTCGAGCAAACGCAGCACGGCGCGCTCGCCGTGGCCGGTGGGCAAGGTGGACACGCGCACGTCGATGGCGCGCGCGCCGATGCGCAGCGAGATGCAGCCGTCTTGCGGCAGGCGCTTTTCGGCGATGTCGAGCTCGGCCATGATCTTCAGGCGCGAGATCAGTGCCGCATGCAACGCCTTGTTAGGTTGCACGACTTCGCGCAAGCTGCCGTCAACGCGAAAGCGCACCGCGCTGGAACGTTCATAGGGCTCGATGTGGATGTCGCTGGCGCCGTCCTTCGCGGCCTGCGTGAGCAAGGCGTTGAGCATGCGGATGATGGGCGCGTCGTTGCTGGCTTCGAGCAGGTCTTCCACCGCCGGAATGTCCTGCATCAAGCGGCTCAGATCGACGGCGCTTTCGACTTCACCCACCACCGACAGGGCGCTGCCCTCGCCGCCGGAGTAAGACGCGGCGATGCGCTGCGACAGCGTCGCGCCGTCGTGGCTTTCAAAGATGTCAACGTCGAACAGCCGCTGCACTTCAGACAAGGCCGAGGGCGAGGCGTTTTCACCCACCCACAGCACCATCTGTTCGCCGTCGTCTTCGAGCAGCAGGTTGTGCGCCTTGGCAAAGGCGTAGGGCAAAGGGTGGCGGGAACGCATGGCCGGGCTGGGGGCTACTTGCTCGCCGGTGCGCTGGCGGGTGCGGGTGCCCGCATCGGCGGCAACACCGGCGCATCACCAATGGGCAGCAACACGGTGGGCGTGGGCTGCCGGTCTTTCTGTTGCGAGCGGATGGTGTCGTAGCGGTCCAGGCTGAGGCTGTCAGACGTTTCCTGATTGCGGATCACCACCGGGCGCAAAAACACCATCAGATTGCTCTTGATGCGCTTGCGCGCTTCGCCCTTGAACAACCAACCGAGCACCGGCACATCGGCCAGGCCGGGCACGCGGCCTTCGTTGTCGGAATATTCGTCTTTGAGCAGGCCGCCCAGCACCATGGTCTGGCCGTCGTCGATGACCACCGTGGTTTCGATCGCACTCTTATCAGTCGTTGGGCCGTTGGCGGAATTGGCCGAGACCGACGAGTTTTCTTGGTAGATCGTCATGCGAATGGTGCCGCCTTCGCCGATCTGCGGCTTCACGCGAAGCGTCAGCCCAACGTCTTTGCGCTCGATGGTCTGGAACGGGTTGGTGGCACCGGTTCCGGTGCCGGTGTTGGTGAAGGTGCCGGTGACGAAGGGCACGTTGGAGCCGATCACGATCTTGGCTTCTTCGTTGTCCAAGGTCATGAGTGTTGGCGTTGAAAGCACGTTGGCGCCGACATTGGTTTCCATGAACCGTGCCAGCGCGCCCAGGGTGTAGAAGTCGCCGATCTTCTTCAGCACGCCGATGTTCAGGCCGGCTGGTATGCCCGCGGAAAGTGCCGCCCCCGCCGTGGTGCGACCACCAGCCACGGCCGCGCTGAGGTTGACGATGTTGGCATTGCCGGTGCCGAAATTGGTGCCGGCGCCGACGATGGAGCCGTCGCCCTTGTTGCCGAACAGGTTCTGCCACTGAAAGCCCAGCTCGGCGGCCTTTTCAACATCGACCTTGACGATCATCGATTCCACAAAAATCTGCGCGCGCCGGGAATCAAGCTGTTCGATCACATTGCGCAGTTGCCGATACAGCGGCTCGGCGGCGGTGATGATCAATGAATTGGTCGACGGGTCGGCCTGGATGAAGCCACCCGTTGACGGCCCTTGCGAGGCCTGCACCGGCGCGGTGGACGGCGTGGCCCCGCCGGCAGCGGTGATGGCCTGCGCCGCCGGGGCGCCCGTGCTGGCGCCCACGCCGCCGCCGCCCGCACCGGCGCTGAAGGCCGCGCGCAGCACCGAGGCCAGCTTGGTGGCGTCAGCGTTCTTCAAGTGCACGACCCAGATGTTGCCGCCTGGCCCGCCGCCGGCGCGGTTGTTGGCATGGTCGAGCTTTTCGATGATGCCTTTGATGCTGTTCATGCGCGCCGGGTTGGGCGCGCGCACGATGAGCGAGTTGCTGCGCACATCGGCCACCACGCTGGTGGCGCCGCCGCCGGCTGCGCCGGGCAGGCCGGGCGTGCCCGGCGCGCCACTGCTTTCAGCCAGGCGCTGCACCAGGCCGACGATGTCGCTGGCCACGGCGTGGCGCAGGGGCACGATTTCAAGGTCGGTGGCAGCGGGCTGGTCGAGCGCGGCAATGATCTTGGCAATGCGCTGCAGGTTGTCGGCGTAGTCGGTGATGACCAGCGAGTTGTTGCCCGGGCTCGCATTGATCGTGTTGTTGGCGCTGATCAAGGGCCGCAGCACAGCCACCAGGTTATTCGGGTTTTCATGGCGCAGCGTGAACACCTGGGTGAGCACCTGGTCGCCACGCGCCGTGGCTTCACCCACCACCACGCTGCCGGTTTGCAGCTTGGCATCGGCCTCGGGCACCAGCTTGAGCAGCCCGCCCACTTCAACCATGGTGAAGCCCATGCCGCGTAGCGCGGCCAGGTAGTTCAGGTAGGCCTCGCGCACGGTAAGGGGCTGCTCGCTGTAGACGGTGATCGTGCCTTTAACGCGCGGATCCACAGCAATCTGGCGCTGGATCATGGCGCCCATGGCGCGGGTCACGGCTTCGATGTCGGCATTGACGAAGTTCACGGTCACGGGTGTGCGCGAACGAAACGCCGGGCTGACCGGCGTGCCGGCATTGCCGCCGGCCAGGTTCTGGGCCGGCAAGGGCGAGCTCACGGCGAGCACGGCCGCCGCCGCCAGGGCGGCGGGCCAAGGCCGCGACAGGTTGCGCGCACGCAGTTTCATGGTCATCCGATCGAAATGACGGACAGCGCGCCCTGGCGCCGCCCGATGATGTTCAGCAAGTTGTTCAGCGCCTCTTCGGCGCCCTCGTCGGCACGCGCCTCGCCGCGAAAACGCATTTTGGCGCCGCTCCACTGGCCACTGCCCGACAGCAGCAAAGCGCCATCAAGCGTTTCCAACTGAATCGCCGCCTCCTCGGACTTCTCGGCGTTGCCGTGCACGGTTAGCCGGTAGCTGCCCAGTACGTCAAGCGGCGAAATACGCGACGCCACGTCGCGCAGCTCAACGTCGGCATGGCCGCTGATGCGCCAACGGCCCTGCACCACTTCGATCGTCAGGCCCGGGCTGGCCAAGCCGATCTGCCCGCCCAACTGCAAGGTGTTCCACGGTGTGCCCAGCCCGGCCAGCCAGGCCGCCGGCCACTGTGCGGTGTTTTCGCGCACCGGGCGCAGCTCAACTGCCAGCCGCCCCAGGCCGGGGCGCAGGTGGACAGCCAGCGCTTCTTGCAGGCAGCAGGCCTGGGTGGCGCGCAGCTCGAACCCCAGCCCTTTGGGCCGCATGCGCCAGTGCATGCGCTCGGGCAGGGCGGTGGCGTCGCGGCTGCCGGCGCCGCCCGTGAGCATGGGCAGGGCGCTGCCGTTCCAGATGGTGCCGCGCGCGTCGGCCAGCAGCACGCGCCCGTCGCTGGCACGAGCCACGGCGCCGGCCAGCCAGGCAGCAGGAGCGAAGGCCAACAGCCCGCCCACGGCGCCCAACACGGCGCCCAGCCAGCCCCAGCGCACCGCGGCGCGGCGGGTGCGGTCCCACGCCGCTTGGGCGAAGGTGGTTTCCAGGAAAGTGGTGCGTACCCGCCGGGCGCCTTTTTGCAGCGCCAGCCAGCCGGGCAACATCGACGTGATCAAGGCGCGCCCCCCAGGGCCACCACCACGGTGCCGGTGTAGCCGTTTGGGCCGCGGCTGAGCTGGGCTTCGAGCGGGCGCGCGCGCGCACCGGATCGCGCCTCGGCCAGCCATTGGCGCAGGGCGCCACTGCTCAGCCCGTTGACGATGAGCACGGCGCGATCGCCCTGCAAGTTGAGCTTGGCCGCCGCGCCCAGGCGTTCGCTGGCAGCCTTCAGCGCCTGGGCCGATTGCTCGGCCGAGATCGGCGCCGTGGCACGCAACTGGGTCGTTTCACTGGCCAGGCGCTGCATTGATTGCAGTTGAGCGTCGAGCACATCGAGTTGCGCCGGTGCCTCGCGCAGGGTGCGCAGCGCCGGCTGGATGGCCAGCAGCCAGAGCAGGAACAGGCCCAAAACGAGGCCGATGGCCAACAGGCCACGCCGGTCGCGCGTGGCCAAGCCGTGCCAGCGCTGCGCCAGTTGGGGCATGGGGCCGATGGCAACTTGATTCATTGGGATACCTGCGTGCTGCGCACTGCGGTGCGAGCCCCTTCGGGCGGCCGGGCGGGGCTCATGAACCCGCCTTTACTGCCGCGCTGGCGCGGCTCAAGGTGACGCGGCCTTCAGCCGCATCGACCGCCAAACCGGCCAGGCGCAGGCGGTCGCGAAAGGCGTTGACCTGTTCGCTGCTCCAGCCCGCCGCACCCAGCGTGAGGCGGCCGCTCTCGTAGCGCAAGGTGGCTGTGGGGCCTTGGCCTTCAGGCCAGGCGGCGGCGGCGGCGGCCAACAGGCTGTCCAGATCGGTTTCACCCGGGCGGCCGGCGGCGGCACGCAGCGTGTCGACTTCGCGCTGCATTTGCAGTGGCGCATCGAGCACAGCGCGCACCTGCGGAAAGGTTTCGCGCAGCACGCCCCCGACGGCAGCGCGCTTGCCGTCGACCGTCTGGCGCTGCTGCCAGGCCCAGGCGTTCAGGCCGAGCAACTGTACGGCCACCAATGCGCCCAGGCCCAGGCGCACCGGCCGCCAACTGGGCCGCATGAACTGCTTGCCCAGGGCGCTGAGCGCGCGCACGCCGCGCCGGCGTGGCGCGAGATCGAACTGGCGCAGGTTCCAACTCGACTGCGAGGCCTGCAAGGCGCGCTCCAGATCGGTGAGCACTGACAGCGACGCCCCCAGCCAGCGTTCAGCCGGCGCGGCCACGGCCGGTGTGGCCGTCCAGCGCGCGGGGCGCTCCAGCATGCCGGGCAGCCAGGTTTTGGCCAGGCCGCCGGCCAGGCGAATGTTGGCCAGGCCTTCGCCGTCGGCGTAGCACAGCATGGTTTGCGCGCTGCCCGCAGCCTCAGGCGCGTCTTCATAGAAGTGGCCGTGTGCCTGGTCGCCAGGCCAACTGATGGGCACCACGCTGTCGATGCTCACGCCGGCAGATTCAAAGCGCGCCAATTCGCTGGCCAGCCAAGGCCTGTGCACCACGGCCACCCAGGCCAATTGCCCGCCCATGGAGCGCGGTGCGATGGCGAAGTGCGCATGGGATTCTTCATCGAGCAACTGGTCTTCGAGCACGCTGGCCAGCGCGGCGCGCAGCTTGGGCGCGGGTGCTTTGGGCAACGTGACGCGGTGCCACGCCACATCGGCATCAGCCAGCACCAGCACCATGGTGTCGGCCTTGGGCAGCAACGGCGCAGGCGCGCGGCCTTGGCTGTCGATGTGACTGCCGTCGTTGCTGAGCGCAAATTGCAGCCCCTCGGTGGCCACGGCGCTGCTGGGCGCCGTGCCGTGAGCAGTGCGCGCCGACAGCCGCAGGCGCGGAGGCATCAGGATGACTAGGACGGACATGGCAGGGAGGCTAGCGGTTCGGCGACATCGTGGCAACTTGCTTACTTTTGTAAATCAAAGACTTACCGCTGGTTGCACAAGTGGGTTGGGGGGATTTTGGCGGCATTCCTGCCGCCGGCGGATGCTCCGGAACGCAGCCGTCACTTCAATTCTGTGTGCGTGCTGCGCCGTTCGCGGCGAATGGTGACCATGTCGTCCGACGAACGCCGCTCAATGATCGATGTTTCCTCCAGCGCGCGCTGATCAAGCCGGAAGCGCCCGCCGACTTCGAAGTACTTGGAGGTCACACCGACCCGCCGCTCATCCAGCGTCTGCCCCGATGGTAGATGGCCGCGCGCTTCGATCACGGTCTGAAAAGGACTGCGCTGGCGGGTCTGAATCAACCGGTCGGCGCTGGCCAGGTCCATTCCCTCCACCACCGCAGCAATGACTTCACGCGGCGCCGTGTTCAAGTTCACCGACGTATTGGTCACGGGCAGGATCTGAAGCCGCGTGGCCAGCCGTGCCACCGTGGCCGGCTCCAAACCCAGCCAGGCCAGCTGCGCCATGCTCTGCGGCGCCACCGGGCGCGTGGCCGATTCGGCCCCGGCCCAAGCCGCCAACAAGTTGGTGGCCAAGCTGTCACCCAGGCTGGCGCCCAAGCCGAGCGACTCGCAAATGAGCTTCAAGCTGCGCAACTCCGCGGCGGCCAGCTTGGCATCTGCCTGCTGCAGGTTGCGCAGGTTGTAGCGCGATTGCGCATCGACGATGTAGCCCGACAAGAAGGCCTCGGGCCCGCTGTCGGCGTTGTTGTCGCGGTCAGCAGCCAGGAAGGTGGACAGGCGCGCCTCGGCCAGCGGCACGGCCCAGGGTTCACCCAAGTGATCTGGCCCTCGGGTGCGCGCGTCTTCGCGCAGGATCAGGCGCGCCCAGTCGAGTGCGCCGTTGAGGATCCACGCCGCCTGAGTGCGTGCGCGTTCGGCGCTTTCCACCTGCACCGCGCGCCACTGCTGCCAAACCATGTTGGCCGCCAGGGTGGCCACCAGCGTGAGCACCAACATGGCCAACAACAGCGCCGCGCCGCGCTGCCGGTCCCGGTTTGGCAAGGAGTCTGGAGGTGTCATGACGGCCACGCGGCGATGAGGATGTCGCGCGTCAGCACCTGTTCACCCTGGTTCAGCACCAGGCGCACGCCGGTGGGCAATTGCACCCGTGGCGGCGCGCTGGCCGCTCTGGCGGGCGCTGGCGCGGATGAAGGTGTAGTTGCTGGTGTTGGCGAAGGTGTCGGCAAAGGAGCCGGGGCGGCTGCCGTTGCCGGTTCAGCAACCAGGTCACCGCTGCTTTGCGCATTGGTCCAACTGTTGCCCCGATAAAAGTAAACCTGCAAGCCGGTCACGCCTTCCAAGGCGGTGGTGGGCGGGCGTTCGAGGTTGTCGAGCTGGTGGCTGCGCATCCAGCTGTCTTGCAGGTCAGCCTGAATGGTGGTGACGGGTCCGGCCCAGCGCACGAAACGCTGGCCTTGCAGTGACCAGGCCACCAACTGCATGCCCTGCGGTGTGCGCCGGGTCAGGCGCAGGGTGGCGCCGTCAAACGCCAGCGGGTTGACGGCCGGTGTCTCCTGCACCGCGCCCAGGTCTTGCTCGAACTGCGCCACCACGGTGCTCAGGCGCAGGGTGCGCTCCATTGCCGCGCGGGTGCCCTGCTGGCCGCGGCTGATGGCATCAATGCCCTGCCAGGCCATGCCGGCCAGCACGGCCATCACCACCATGGCAACCATCACCTCAACCAAGGTGAACCCGCGCGGCTTTGCTGTCATCAAGCGCCGCCGTCAGTACTTGGCCAACACGGTGGACAGGGTCAGCAGCGGCACGCCGTTGTCCGTGCCCACCACAGCATCCACACGCCGAAAGTTCGGGTTGGGAGTGCCGCGCACCACCACTTGGCCCTTGTAGTCGCGCCCGAGCTGGTTGCAGGTGAAATCGGCTTCGCCCAGGTCGGGAAACTGGCGCGCCAGCTTCAGGTTGGCGAGCTGGTTGTCAGCGCACCACTGGGCGCTGATCACGTCACCCAGGCGCTGGGCGTTGTCAGTCAATGCGCCGGCAGCGCGCAGGCCCGCGCCCAAGGCCACGGCCACGATGGCCAGGGCCACCATCACCTCGATTAGCGTGAAGCCGCGATGGTGCCGCTGGGCAGGCACGATGCGAATCACTGGCGCGAACCTTCAACCGCCGCCTCGAACGGGCCCAGGCCGTCACTGGCCAGCACCAGTCGCTCGTTGCCCAGGCGCAGCACGATGCGCTGGGGGCCGATCATCGGCTCGGGGCCAAGCACAACGCCACGCGCGCCCACCACCTCGGCCAGGGTGTTTGTGTCTAGCCAGCGTTGCGGCAGGCCCAGCGTCTTGGGCAGGCCTTCGAAGTGGAAGTCAGAGCCGTCGTCGCCGTGCAGCGGCACCCACGCCGCCACCAGGCCCGAAGCGCGCGCCTCAGCCCGCGCCGATTCGAGCAAGGCAGCCAGGCGCTGGCCTTCATGCTCCAGCTTGTTGGCGGTGCCGTCGCGCAAGGACAGGCTGGCCACCCCGCTGGCGATAGCGATCAACGCCACCACCACGAGCAATTCGATCAGCGTGAAACCGCGTTGGCGCATGGTTGGGCGAGCAGTGCGGGCAGGGGCTGGCAAGTGGTCGCGATAAGGGTCAGAAGCTGCCGCAGCGGTTTATTGCCACGAGCCGATGTCAGCGTTCTTGCCTTCACCACCCGCGGCGCCATCGGCACCAAAACTGAAGATGTCGATGTCGGCCTTCACGCCCGGGTTGAGATATTGGTAGGCACGGCCCCATGGGTCGGCCGGCAGCTTGTCGAGGTAAGGCTTCCAGGTCGGGGGCACCACGCCGGCGGTGGGTTTTCTCACCAGGGCCTCCAGGCCTTGCTCAGCACTCGGGAAGCGCTGGTTGTCGAGCTTGTACAGCTTCAACGCCTGCATCAGGTTGTTGACGTCGGTGCGCGCGGCGGTGACTCGGGCGTCGTCAGCGCGGTCGAGCACATTGGGCACGATCAGTGCGGCCAGCACGCCGATGATGACCAGCACGACCATCAGCTCGATCAGGGTGAAACCGCGCAGGCGATCACGCGAAAGGGCGGGTTTCAGGGGCATGTGCGACATCCTTGCGAGGGTTGCCTTCCATCATAATCGTCAGATGACTCCGCGCCTGATTGCGTTCGTGGTGTGGGCCGCGTTTGCGGCTTGTGCCGCGTTTTGGGGGCTGCGCCTGTTGGCCAGCGCGCCCCAGGCACCCGCCCATGCCACCGCGGTGGGTGGCGTCAACATTGCGCGCGGTGACCTGGCTCGCGTGCTTGGTGCCGATGCCGCCCCAGCCAGCGGGCCGGCGGCCGTGGTTACGGCGCAAAGTACGCGCATGCAACTGGTGGGCGTGGTGGCGCCGCGTTCCGCCGGCGTGACAGTGGCGAGCGGCGAAGGCCTGGCGCTGATCAGCCTGGACGGCAAGCCGCCCAAGGCGTATCGGGTGGGCAGCGTTGTGGATGGTGACCAGGTGCTGCAGGGCGTTCAACACCGCAGCGCCAAGCTCGGCCCGCGCGGCCAACCCGCCAGCATGACGCTCGATCTACCACCGGTGCCTGCACCCACCACCGGCACCTTGCCGGGGGCGGCCGCGCCAAATGCCGGCGCAGCGCCTGCGCTGGGGGGCGCGCCGGCGTCATTGCCCATGCCCACCGGCCTGCCGCCGCGGCTACCAGGTGGGCGCGCCATCATTTCCAATGCGGCGCCCAACCAGGGGTTGGCCATTCCTAACCCGGAGTCGCCTGAACAGCAACCCGGCACCGGCCTGCCGATGCGGTAGTGCAGGGGTCGTTGGCGGGTTACGCTGCCTCAAGCCAGGCCAGCGGCAGGCGGGGCCACAAGCGGCACCGGACTTGACGGGCCAGGATCCTCGCCGTCAGCCACTTCGGTGAGCAGGGCGGCTGAGCTGCGCACCAGCGGCCAGGCCAGCACGGCGCCCGTGCCGTCGGTGCTGTCCAGCCCGAGTTCGAGCAAGGCGGTGGCACGGAACATCTGCATGGCGTGATCCAGCCCCTGGTGCACGCGGCTTCGGCAGAACACGCTGTAATCGACGCAGGCCGGTGCGATGCGCTGCGCCACCATGAGTGCCGCGCAGGCGGGCATGCCGTCCACCATCACCAAATGGCGTTTGCTGGCGGCCACCAGGATCACCCCGACCATCACCGCCATCTCGAAGCCACCAAAGGCGGCCATCACTTCGACCGGGTCGCTGGCCTCCTTGTGCCGCGCCTGCGCACCATGGGCCAGGCCGAGTTGGTGCGCCAGGTCTTCGGCCGGCATGTGCGGGCCGGAAAAAAGCAGCTCGCGCACGATGTTCTCGCCCAAGCGGGCCAGCACCAGCGCCGCACTTTGGTGCGAGCCCACACCGACCCCGGCGCACATCAAGACATTGCCGCGCAGCGTGTCTCCAATTTCCATGCCGGCGCGGATGGCCGCGTGCGCTTGGTCAAGCGACATCGCCATGCTGACGCGCGTGTTGCGCGTACCGTGCGCAATCTTGCGCGTCAGCAAACGCTCGTGTTGCGCCACGGCAGCGGCAATGCCGCAATCGATCACCGTCATGTCGACTTGTTGGCTGCGCGCGAAGGCGCTCAGCGGCAGCACGCCGCGCAACAGTTGACCCACCAGGTCTTGAGTAGGCTGCTGCGTGGCCGGCGTGACGCCATCCACCGCCAGGCCGTGGTCGCCGGCAAAAATGGCCAACTGCGGCTCGCGAAAGCGCGGTTTGAGCGTGTTTTGCATCAGGCCCAGGCGAATGGCCAGGGGCTCCAGTTCACCCAGGCTGCCCGCCGCCTCGCTGCGCTGGTGCAGCTTGTCCTGCAACGCGCGCTCAAGCACGGCATTGGAGGTGGGGGCGATGAGCGCGCGTTCGATCGTCATGGGCTCAGAGCCGGTGAATAAATCCGGCGCACCCGAGCGGGTGCTTCAGCCGGTGCCGATCTAGGCCAAGCCCGGACACAAACAGTCCTGTGGACTGTTTGTGCCTGGCGAGGGCCAGGGCCTCTGTGCCCTGGCGCAAAGCACAGCCATAGCTCGGCCAATGGCGAGCATTTGCAACGACGAGCAGCGCCGACTGGGGCGCACGAGCGGGTGTGCGGGATTTGTTCACAGGCTCTCAGTGTAGTGGGGAGCTTTCAACGCAGGAACAGCCGGTACACGGGGTTCGCCGTCTCTTCGACAAAGGGGTAGGCCAAGGTCGCCAAGAAAGCCTGCAGCGCGGCCTCGTCGCGCGCTGGCACTTGCAGGCCGACCAGGATGCGCCCGTAGTCGGCGCCCTGGTTGCGGTAGTGGAACAGACTGATGTTCCAGCCCGGGTGCATGGACGACAGAAAGCGCATCAGCGCGCCCGGCCGCTCAGGGAAGACGAAACGGAACAGCCGCTCGTCGCGCGCCAATTCGGCCCGCCCACCCACCATGTGCCGCACATGCTCCTTGGCCAACTCGTCGTCGGTCAGATCCACGGTGGCAAAGCCGTGGCGCTGCAAGTTGCGCGCGATGCGTGCAGCCTCGTCACGGCGCTGGATGGCCAGGCCGACAAAGACATGCGCCTGGTTCGCATCGGAAATGCGGTAATTGAACTCGGTCACCTGGCGTGGCTGCCCGGGCGTGCCAATCAGGCCGCACAGCCGTTTGAACGAGCCCTGCTGCTCGGGAATGGTCACCGCGAACAGGGCTTCACGCTGCTCGCCGAGTTCCGCGCGCTCGGCCACGAAACGCAAGCGGTCGAAGTTCATGTTGGCGCCGGTGGTCAGCGCCACCAGCGTCTTGCCTTTGAGCTTGTGCGCATGCGCGTACTGCTTCATGCCGGCCACGCTCAACGCGCCTGAAGGCTCCAGGATGCTGCGCGTGTCCTGAAAAACGTCTTTGATGGCCGCGCAAGCCGCGTCGGTATCGACCAGTACGAAGTCGTCGACCAGCGCGCGCACGATGCGGAAGGTTTCCGCCCCGACCATTTTCACCGCCGTGCCATCGGCGAACAGGCCCACGTCGGCCAGCTGCACCCGCTTGCCCGCCAGCACCGAGCGGCGCATGGCGTCGGAGTCCGTCGACTGCACGCCGATGATCTTGATCTCGGCGCGCACGGCCTTGATGTACGCCGCCACGCCGGCGATCAGCCCGCCCCCGCCAATGGGCACGAACACCGCTTCGATCGGACCTTGGTGCTGGCGCAAGATCTCCATGCCGATGGTGCCCTGGCCGGCGATCACGTCAGGGTCGTCGAAGGGGTGAACGAAGATCAGGCCACGCTGCTGCTCCAGGCCCAGCGCATGCTGGTAGGCATCTGAGTAGCTGTCGCCGTGCAGCACGACCTCGCCGCCCAGGGCCTGCACGGCGTCTATCTTCACCTGCGGCGTGGTGTGCGGCATCACGATCAGTGCCTTGCAGCCCAGGCGCTTGGCGCTCAGGGCCAGGCCCTGGGCATGGTTGCCGGCCGAGGCGCAGATCACGCCACGCGCCAGCTCGGCCGCGCTCAAGTGCGCCATCTTGTTGTAGGCGCCACGTAGCTTGAAGCTGAACACGGCTTGCTGGTCTTCGCGCTTGAGCAGCACATGGTTGCCCAGCCGGCGCGACAGGCTGCGCGCGGGCTCCAACGCGCTTTCGCGCGCCACGTCGTACACACGCGCCGTGAGCACGCGCTTCAGGTATGCCGCGCGGTCGCGCGCACCGTAACGTGCGGGCGAGGGCGTGTTCTTGGTCAAGGCAGCGCGGGACATGGCGGGCGGCGGCATCGCCACGGCGATGGGCATTCAGTGCGGCCGGCGATGATACGAGCCGAAGAAAAAGGGCCCGCAGCCGTGAAGCCGCGGGCCCAATCCACCCTGGAGGCGGTGGAGGAGACAAGGGACAAAGGGTAAACCCCTTGTTGCGACCGAGTCTAGCACCGCAATGCTGCGGCGCAATATGATCTTTGCATTCAGTCACTTTGGGTGCGCAAACCATGGAATGCACGGTCAATTGGATACCCGCCAGCGGCATGGGCTTTGTCGCTGAAACCGGCAGCGGACATCTGCTGACCATGGATGGCGCGCCCGACGGTGGGGGCCGCAACCTGGCGCCGCGGCCGATGGAAACCTTGCTGTCGGGCGCGGCGGCATGCAGCGCCTATGACGTGGTCTTGATCCTCAAGCGTGGCCGCCACGAGGTGACTGACTGCCAAGTGAAGGTGAACGCCGAGCGCGCTGACACCGACCCCAAGGTCTTCATCCGCATTCACATGCACTTCGTGCTGACGGGCAAGAACCTGGCGGATGCGGCGGTGGCCCGCGCCATCGAGATGTCGCACCAGAAGTACTGTTCGGCCACCAGCATGTTGGCCAAGACCGCCGCGATCACCAGCGGCTACGAGGTGCGCGCTGCTTGAACCTGCTGCGGCGGTGCGGCCGGGCGAGTCAGAGTTGATGCGCGGTGGTCGTCATTACCTTGGCTGCGGCACGCATGGCCAGGCGCACCGGCAGCGGCAATTCCGCAGCGCCGGCGTCCACCGCGTTGTCGGCATGCTGGCGTTCTTCAAGTTTCATTTGCTCGACGATGGCGCGCGACCGCGCGTCCTCTAGCGGCAAGCGCTCCAGATGCCTGGCCAGGTGCTGTTCCACCTGGCGCTCGGTTTCGGCCACGAAGCCCAAGCCGTGTGCGTCGCTCATGCGTCCGGCCAATAGCCCCATGGCAAAGGCGCCGGCATACCAAAGCGGGTTCAGCAAACTGGGCCGACTGCCCAGTTCGGCCAGCCGCTGCGCGGTCCACGCCAGATGGTCGGTTTCCTCCCGGCAGGCCTGGGCCAATTGCTCACGCAGCGCCGGGTTGGGTGTGCTCAGGGCTTGGGCCTGGTACAGCGCTTGTGCACATACCTCGCCAACGTGGTTCACGCGCATCAGCGCACCTGAAGTGCGGCGCTGCGCATCATTCAAGGCGATTGCTGGTTCCGCAGTAGCAGGGCATGGTCGCGAGGCCACCGCCGTGCCGCCGAGCGTGCGCAAAGCCATGTCGAAAGCGTGAATGGCCTGGTCGGTGGAATTCATCGTTGTGAGCATACGCCTGCGGCCTGGGCGAGCGCCGCGTATGAGCTCGTCTGCATGGGGTGCTGCTCGTTGTTCTCAGACAACGTTCAAGGCTGAATTCGAGGTCAAGTCTTTGCAAGCGGGAGAGCGCTCTGGTGCAATAGCGCCAGCTTCCGATGAGGAGGTTGGTCAGATCAACCCCACCTTCCCTGGGGACCCGGGTGAACCCACCGATCGGGCCCTCTTGTTCAACTTAGGAGATAGTCGCAATGAAGAAATCAATGCTCGCTCTGGCGGTGCTCGGCTCGTTCGCCAGCGTCGCTGCGGCCCAATCGTCGGTGACCCTGTTTGGTGTTGTTGACCTGTCCTTGCTCAGCGTGAAGAACTCAGGTGGTTCGCAAAAGCTGATGCAGAACAACAGCTACAACAGCAACCGTCTGGGCTTCCGTGGTACGGAAGACTTGGGTGGCGGCTTGAAGGCCAACTTCTGGCTCGAAGCCGGCATGGCCAATGACATCGGCAACGCCGGTAACCTGCAGTCGACTTCTATCTCGTGCACCAGCACCAGCACGACCACCCCGATCACGTTGGTCACCACCACCACCACCGCCTGCGCTCAGCCCAACACCACGGCCAGCCAAGGCACGGCCAGCAGCACCAAGTTCTTTGGCCGCCGCTCGTATGTCAGCCTGGAAGGCGCATTCGGTGAAGTTCGCTTGGGCCGTGAGTACACGCCCCAGTTCTGGACCACCACGATCTTTGACTCGTTCGGCACCAACGGCCCGGGCAGCTCGCTGAACATCTCGGCTGCCGCTGCCAACGGCCTGGGTACCTTTGCCGGCACCTTCGTGCGCGCTGACAACTCGATCGAATACAACCTGCCCACCAACCTGGGTGGTCTGTACGGTCAGGTGATGGTTTCGGCTGGTGAGAACACCACCCTGACCAACGGCTTCAACAAGCACACCAGCTTCCGCTTCGGCTGGGCCGCCGGCCCGGTGAACGTGGCTGTCGCTGCTGGCAGCACCAAGGTGCAAGGTGGTCAGACCTTCAAGATGAGCAACATCGGTGGTTCGTTCAACGCCGGTTTCGCCACCTTCAAGGGCTACTACAACGTCAGCAAGGCCAGCGTCAACGGCCGCAAGGAAAACCTGCTGCACCTGGGCATGAACATGCCTTTGGGTCAGTCGGAAATCCGCGTGGGCTTCACCCGCAGCGACGAAAAGGGCACCGGCTTCGACACCATCGACGCCAACCAGTTCGCCGTGGGTTACATCTACAACCTGTCCAAGCGTACCGCGCTGTACACCGACTACTCGCGCGTTTCAAACAAGGCCGGTGCCAACTTCACCATCGGTGCTGGTGCTGCCAACGCCCTGGGCCAGTCGTCGCGCGGCATCGACTTCGGCGTTCGTCACGCTTTCTGATCTCGGCTAGCGGGCCACACTGGCTCGCCATCACCGAACCGAAAGGCCACCGCAAGGTGGCCTTTTTTTGTTTGCGCGGACGTGAGAACCTGTACCCCAGGTGACAACGTGATCCACGTTTTCCCGTTCCTGCTGCTCCAGCTGGCGCGCGATCATCACACAGCGCCCACGCTTGGGCGCTGCCACCGCTGAGTCCCCTGCTGCATGCTGGTTTTCATTCTTCGTCGTCTTGTTCAGGCCCTGGTGGTGATGCTCACCGTGGCCTTCATTGCCTTCATGCTGTTCCAGCATGTAGGTGACCCGGTGTCCAACATGCTGGGCCAGGACGCCACGCAAGACCAGCGCGAACAACTGCGCAAAGACCTGGGGCTTGATGAACCCTTTCCCGTTCAGTTCGCGCGCTTCGTGGGCAATGCCGTGCGCGGTGACTTCGGCCTGAGCCTGCGCCAGGGGCGCAGGGTGTCGTCGCTGATCGTCGAGCGCTTGCCGGCCACGCTGGAGTTGGCTTTCTGCGCCGCCGTCATTGCCTTGGCGGTGGGCATTCCACTGGGCGTTTACGCCGCGCTGCGGCGGGGCCGTTTCTCGTCGCAGGTGGTGATGACGGTGTCGCTGCTCGGTGTGTCCTTGCCGGTCTTTTTGATCGGCATCCTGTTGATCCTGTTGTTTTCAGTGGTGCTCAAGTGGTTGCCCAGCTTTGGCCGTGGCGATGTGGTGGCGCTGGGAAGTTGGCACACCGGCCTGCTCACCGTGGATGGCTTGAAGCACCTCATCCTGCCCGCGCTCACGCTTTCAATCTTCCAGCTTGCACTGATCCTGCGCCTGGTGCGTTCTGAAATGCTCGAAGTGCTGCGCACCGACTACATCAAGTTCGCCCGCGCCCGCGGCCTGAGCGACCGCGCGGTGTACTTCAGCCACGCCCTGCGCAATACGCTGGTACCTGTGCTCACCATCACCGGCTTGCAGCTCG
The DNA here is from genome assembly GCA_043766725.1 of Burkholderiales bacterium. Lineage (GTDB taxonomy): Bacteria > Pseudomonadota > Gammaproteobacteria > Burkholderiales > Burkholderiaceae_C > Rubrivivax. The sequence continues at coordinate 16,042 of JAYUHT010000044.1, forward strand.
GTGGTTTGATTGCTTTCGCGATCATCACCGAGACGGTCTTCCAGTGGCCCGGCATGGGCCTGCTGTTCATCCAGGCTGTGCAGTTCGCCGATGTGCCGGTGATGGCCGCCTACCTGTGCCTGGTGGCGCTGATCTTCGTGGTCATCAACCTGGTGGTCGACTTGCTGTACTTTGCCGTGGACCCGCGCTTGCGCGTGGAGTCCAGCGCGCCGGCCCATTGATCAGCCCATGGACGCCGAAGCCCGCACCGTGAACGCCGCCGCCGCACCCGGCGCCCTGGCACGCTTTCTCGATGGCGATGTGTGGCACAGCTACAAGAATTCGCCGATGGCGATCGTGGCCTCGGCCATCGCCTTCATCTGCGTGTTCTGCGCTGTTTTTGCAGGCTGGGTCGCGCCGCACAACCCGTTTGATCTGGCCACTGTCGAACTAAATGATTCACGCCTGCCGCCGGCCTGGCTTGAAGGCGGCAAGGCGACTTACTTGCTCGGCACCGACGACCAGGGCCGCGACATGCTCTCAGCGCTGATGTACGGCGCACGCATCTCGCTGTTTGTAGGCATGGCCTCGGTCATCGTGTCGATGTTCGTGGGCGTGGGGCTGGGGCTGCTTTCAGGCTTCGTGGGTGGGCGCACCGACACCTTCATCATGCGCGTGTGTGACGTGATGCTGTCGTTCCCGTCGATCCTCATCGCCTTGTTGATCTTCGGCGTGGCGCGCGCCATGTTCCCGAATGCCGACAACACGCTGGCCTTCGGCGTGCTGATCGTGGCCATCTCGCTCAGCGGCTGGGTGCCCTATGCGCGCACGGTGCGCGGCTCCACGCTGGTGGAGCGCAACAAGGAATACGTGCAGGCCGCGCGCGTGATCGGTGTGCCGCCGCATCGCATCATGGCCCACCATGTGCTGCCCAACGTGCTGGGGCCGGTGCTGGTGCTGGCCACGATTCAAGTGGCCGCGGCGATCATCACCGAGGCCACGCTGTCGTTCCTGGGCGTGGGCGTGCCGCCCACCTCACCGTCGCTCGGCACCTTGATCCGCATCGGCAACGACTTCCTGTTTTCCGGTGAATGGTGGATCGCCATCTTCCCCGGGATCATGCTGATCCTCATCGCCCTGAGCGTGAACCTGCTGGGCGACTGGCTGCGTGACGCACTCAACCCACGGTTAAGGTGAGATGACGACGCCGCTGCTTGAAGTGAAGAACCTGCGGGTGGAATTCCCCACCCGGCGCGGCACCCTGCTGGCGATCGACGATGTGTCGTTCGACATCGCTGCCGGCGAAGTGCTCGGCGTGGTGGGTGAATCGGGGGCGGGCAAGTCGCTCACGGGTGCGGCCATCATCGGCCTGCTGGAGCCGCCCGGGCGCATTGCCGGCGGCGAAATCTGGCTCGAAGGCCAGCGCATCGACAACCTGCCGCCTGCGGCCATGCGCGCCATTCGCGGCCGACGCATCGGTGCCATCTTCCAAGACCCGCTCACTTCGCTGAACCCGCTGCACACCGTGGGCCGGCAGTTGATTGAAACCATCCAGACGCACCTGGGCCTGAGCAACACGCAAGCCCGCGCGCGCGCCGCCATGCTGTTGCAGGAAACCGGCATCCCCGCGGCCGAACAGCGGCTCGACCAATACCCGCACCAGTTTTCAGGCGGCATGCGCCAGCGTGTGGTCATCGCCCTGGCGCTGGCCGCCGAGCCCCGCCTGATCGTCGCCGACGAGCCCACCACGGCGCTGGATGTCTCGATCCAGGCGCAAATCATTGCCCTGCTCAAGCGCCTGTGCAAAGACCATGGTGCGGCGGTGATGCTGGTCACGCACGACATGGGCGTGATCGCCGAAACCTGCGACCGCGTGGCGGTGATGTACGCCGGGCGCATTGTGGAAGTCGGCCCGGTGCGCGACGTCATCCACCAGGCCGCGCACCCGTACACGCGCGGCCTGATGGGCTCGATCCCGGCGATGGACGACGAGCGCGAGCGCTTGGCACAAATCAGCGGCAGCATGCCGCGGCTGAACGCCATCCCCAGCGGCTGCGCGTTCAACCCGCGCTGCCAACACGTGTTCGAGCGCTGCCGCGTTGAACGGCCCGATCTGCGCCCGGCCACGGCCACGCGGGCGGCCTGCTGGCTGCATCAAGGCGGGGCGCACTCATGAGCGCCCCAAGGCCGGCCGCAGCCGGCCGCCCCCCGCGGGGATCAAGCAAAGTGGCAGAGCCACATTTGCTTGTGACGCCGCTGGTGCAGGTGCGCGACCTGGCCAAGACCTTCGATGTCTCGGCGCCCTGGCTGAACCGCGTGGTCGAAGGCAAGGCGCGCCAGTTCGTGCATGCGGTGGATGGCGTGAGCTTCAGCATCGAGCGCGGCAAGACGCTGGCGCTGGTGGGCGAGTCGGGCTGCGGCAAGAGCACCGTGGCGCGCTTGCTGGTGGGCCTGCATGCGCCCACGCGCGGCACTGTGCACTTCGATGGCCAGGACACCGCGGTGTTGAAAAGCAGCGCGGCCGACTTGCGCAAGCTGCGCCGGCGCATGCAGATGATTTTTCAAGACCCCTATGCCAGCCTGAACCCGCGCTGGAAGGTACTGGCCATCGTGGGCGAGCCGCTGCGCGAACACGGCCTGGCCGATGCCGCCGTGCTGCGCGACAAGGTGGCCGCGCTGCTGCATGCGGTGGGCCTGGGTGCGGTGGACATGGACAAATTCCCGCACCAGTTTTCCGGCGGCCAGCGCCAGCGCATCTCAATTGCCCGCGCCCTGGCCACGCAGCCCGAGTTCCTGGTCTGCGACGAACCAACATCCGCGCTCGATGTATCGGTGCAGGCCCAGGTGCTGAACCTGATGAAGGATCTGCAGCGCCAGCAGGGCTTAACTTATCTCTTCATCTCACACAACCTGGCCGTGGTGCGGCACGTGAGCGACCAGGTTGGCGTCATGTACCTCGGCCGCCTGGTCGAACTGGCCGACAAGTCCGTGCTGTTCAACGCGCCGCAGCACCCGTACACGCGCATGCTGCTTGATGCGATACCCGATGTGCACATGTCGGGCC
>JAYUHT010000045.1:0-2732 GCA_043766725.1 Burkholderiales bacterium
CCACATGGCTGCCGTGGCCGTGGATGATGTCTAACAAGCGGCTGCGCAGGCGCGCGGTGACGGCGTTGAAGCTCGCGTCCCAACTGCCCCAGTCGCGCAGCATGGCCAGCTTGGTGCGCAGGGTGGTGGTGAGCGGGCCGGGCGTTAACAGGATGGGGTCTCTGTCCATGATTTTCATGATCCTTTCCAGGCCTGGGTGCGCCGGTCGATCAGCGCCGACAAGCCCAGGAACAGCAATGTGGCCACGGTGGAGGCCGCAGCGATCAACACCGCTATCGCCGCGGCGGCGCCAGTTTCGCCGGCTTCGTCAAGGTTCAGGATGGCGATGGCGGCGAGTTTGGTGTCGGGCGAGTACAGGAACACCACGGCGGAAATGGTGGTCATGGCGTTGACGAAGAAGTAGCGCGCAATGTCCAGCAGCGCCGGTGTGCAGATGGGCAGGGTGACGCGCCAGAAGGTTTTGTAGAACGGCACCTTCAGGCTGGCCGAGACGGCTTCGAATTCGGCGTCCAGGCTCTTCAAGGCGGTGACGGCCGTGAGGTGGCCCGTGGTGTAGAAGTGGATCACCGTGCACAGCGTGAGCAGCGGCAGGGTCTGGTAGAGCGCATTCAGCGGGTTATCTGGAGCGTTAAAGAAGAAGATGTAGCCCAGACCCAGTACCAACCCGGGCACGGCCATGGGCAACATGGCCAGCAAGCGCAGCATGCTGCGCAGCGGCGCCGCACCTTGGGTTTTTTCAAGCAAGTAGGCGCCGGCAAACACCAGCAAGGTGCCGGCCACGGCGGCCAGGGCGGCCATCTTCAGGCTGTTGAAGAAACTGTCGCCCACCTCGGCGTCGAACAGGCCCATTTCGTAGTGGCGCCAACTGAAGCTCAGGTCATAGGGCCAGAACTTCACGCACGAGGCGTACACGGCCATTCCAAGCACGGCCAGCAGCAGCGACACGACGAGCACGCAAAACAGCGTCATCAGCGCATCAAACCACGGCGCGCGTTTTGGCCGCAGCGGCACGGCGCGCGCGCTGAGCATGGCCGTTTGCTTGCGCTGCACGAAGTGGTCCACCGCGAAGGTGAGCACGGCCGGCGCCAGCAAAAGCAAAGCCACCACGGCGCCGCGTTGAAAGTCTTGCTGGCCGATCACCAGCTTGAAGACATCGGTGGCCAGCACATTGAAGTTGCCGCCGATCACCTTGGGAATGCCGAAGTCGGTGATCACCAAGGTGAAGGTGACGAGCGCGGCCGAGATCAAGCCGTACTTGGCGCCGGGCAAGGTGATGGTGAAGAACTTGCGGCTGGCACTCGTGCCCATGGCATCGGCGGCTTCATACAGGCGCGCATCGGCCGCGGTGAGCGCCGTGACCAGGATCATGAGCGCATGCGGGAACAGCGAGAACGTCTCGGCCAGCACGATGCCCGGCGCGCCATAAATCTGATCAAAGCCCGCGGCTTGCAGCCAACTCTTCAGCACGCCCTGGTTGCCGAACCAGTAGATCAGCGAAATGGCCGACAGCAGCGATGGCGCCAGCAGCGGAATGAGCGTGATGGTGCGGAACGCGCGCTTGAACGGCATGCGGCTGCGTGTGAGCGCATACGCAAACACAAAGGCCGGCGGCACGGTGAGTGCGGTGACCAGGCCAGAGACCCACAGGCTGTTCCACAGCGATTGCAACAACGCCGGGGTTTGCGCATAGGCCACAAAGTTGGCCAGGCCCACGAACCGGCCCGAGGCGTCTTCCACCGCCTTCAGCACAACGGCCAGCAAGGGTGCGGCCAGGAAGATGAGCAGCACCGCCACCACAGCGGCCAGCAGCCCATGCGCCAGGCGCACATCGGCCGCGGTTTGCAGGCGCAGCGGTTTGTTCACCAACGCGGCGGTCATGGTGACCAAAACAAGCGCATGCGCTCGGCCAGCAATTTGAGCGGCAGCCGGCTGCCCACTTGCAAGCCCTGCTCGGCCAGGAAGTTCAACGACAAATACACCGTCAGTTTCTGTTCACCCAAATCGGGCGAATGCACGCGCACCAGGCAGTACGAACCCAGGAATTCGATCTTGTCGATCTCGGCGTTGAACACGTTTGCGTCACCGGCTGCGATCGGCCGTGCCAGCACGTCTTCGGGGCGCAGGTAGACCTTCACCGCTGCTGCCGCGGTGCGCGCCTGGCAATCGAACTCGCGCGTGCAGCCGTCCAGCCGCACCTTGCCTGGCGTGGTGCAGGTGGCTGCCAGCACGTTGATGCGGCCCACGAAGTCGGCCACGAACGGCGTGGCCGGCTCGCGGTACACCTGCAGCGGCGTGCCCACCTGCTCGATCACACCCTGGTTCATGACGACGATGCGGTCGGCCACCGCCAGGGCTTCTTCCTGGTCGTGCGTGACCATGATGGTGGTCACGCCCAGCTTGCGCTGCAGGCTGCGAATTTCTTGCCGCAGGTGCACGCGAACGATGGCATCGAGTGCGCTCAAGGGTTCATCCAGCAGCAACAAGCCGGGCGAGGATGCCAAGGCCCGCGCCAGCGCGATGCGCTGCTGCTGCCCGCCCGAAAGCTGCGCCGGGAAGCGTGCCTCGCTGCCGGGCAGGCCCACCAGTTTGAGCAGCTCTGTCACCCTTGCAACGCGTTGCGCGCGCGGCATCTTTCGGTTCACCAGCCCATATGAAACGTTGGCCGCCACATCCAGGTTGGGGAACAGGGCGTAGCTCTGGAAGACGATGCCGTAGTCGCGCCGCGCGGGGGG
>JAYUHT010000046.1:0-7276 GCA_043766725.1 Burkholderiales bacterium
CGCATCATCGACATCCACGAATACCTGCTTGAAAAAGGCATCGTGCTGGGCGGCGCCGGCGCCTACCTGTACCACGACCCCTGCCACAGCCCGATGAAGCTGCAAGAGCCGCTGAAGACGGTGAAGGCATTGGTGGGCCCGGGCGTGCTGGAAAGCAAGCGCTGCTGCGGCGAGAGCGGCACGCTGGGCGTGACGCGGCCTGATATCGCCACGCAGGTGCGCTTTCGCAAGGAAGAGGAATTGCAGCTTGATGAAGCCGCCCTGCGCGCGGGGGGTGCCGTGGCGGCGGGTGCCAACATCAAGATCCTCACCTCGTGCCCGAGTTGCTTGCAAGGTTTGTCGCGCTATGGCGGCGACCTGCAAAGCGGCTTGCTCGAAGCCGACTACATCGTGGTCGAAATGGCGCGCCAGATCCTGGGCGAGCAATGGTTGCCCGAGTACGTGGCGCGGGCCAATGCAGGGGGCATCGAGCGCGTGCTGGTTTAACGATTCACGTCAGCTTGTGTGCCGATGATGCGTGCCGGAATGCCCACCGCGGTGGCGCCCGCGGGCACGTCGATCATCACCACGGCGTTGGCGCCCACCTTGGCGTGATCACCCAAGCGGACTTCACCCAGGATCTTGGCGCCGGCGCCAATGTCCACATGTCCCCCCACTGAGGGCGGCCCGGCGCCGTTGGTGCCCAAGGTGACCTGTTGGAAGATCAGACAGTTAGGGCCGATCACACTGCCCGAGTGGATGACGATGCCGTTGGGATGCGGCAGCAACAAGCCGCCGCCGATGCGCGTGGTGAGCGGGATGTCTGCGCCCGTCACCGCCTGCCAGAAGCGGTGTCTGAGGTTCGCCCAGCGCCGTTGCAGCCAGGCCAGCGGCGAGCGCTGGTGCTGGGCACGCTGGTAGGCGCGGATGCTGGCCAATAGCGAACGCGCAGGGTCCCATTGAAGCAGCGGTTTGGCTTCGCGCGACCAGTCGGGTTCGGTGGCGGAGAGGGTGTTCATGGTGGGCAGTCAGCGCAGCAGCACGTACATCGCCTGCGGCGGGAAATCGAACTCAACGCCTTGCGCATGTTTGCGCAGCGCCACCGTGCCCACGGCCATGCCGTTCATGTCGAGCACCGTGGCTTCGCGCAGGCCGGGGTTGTTCAGTCGCACCAACAACTGTGCCGCCTCAACCAGCCACGGCGCACGGCCAAAGTCCTTCAGCTCGAAGCCTGGCTGCGCGCCCTGGCCCTCAACAGTCAAGGTGGCAGGCGCTTGTTTCCACCCCGTGGGCCGGCTGCGCGTGGCGAACTGCACCAGCACCTTGCGCGAACTGGCCAGGGGCTGGCCGTCCATCGACACCGTCATCACCGCGCCATAGCTGTTGGCCGACTGGTAGGCACTGCTGCTGAGCGTGTGCAAGGCGGCGGCATCGAAGTGCGCCGCCACGCCTTGCACGAAGGGCGTGTCGATCTTGGCCAGCGCCTTGGCCGCATCCAACAACACCTGGGCGGGGGCCGCGACGCTGCGCCCGGTTGGCGGCGCGGCCGGGCGGGGCGCATTGGCTGGCCCAGCGTCGGCCGCAAACGCCACCAGCACGGGGCCGGCTAGAAAAGTGTCAAACGTCAACGCACCGGCGTCACGGCTGCGTGATGCCGGGCCGGCGGCGTCGCGATTCGGGTCGAAGCTCGTGCTTTCACTGAGCAGCGGCGGGCGGCGTGCCCACAAATCAGCCAGCGGGCGACGCTCATGCAGTGTTGGCGCGGCCTGGTTGATGTAACCCATGCGGTGAGCCAGCGCGGCAGCCGGAAAGCTGCCCAGGGTTTCGGGCGTGCCCAGGCTCCACTTGGCTTGCGAGGCCAGCCAGCCGTTGGCGCTGCCGGGGGGTGACCAGGCTTCATCGGCGGCGTTGAACCAGCAATAGGCGTCGATGCCGAGCAGCGAGCTGTAAGCCGCCACCAGGAACGGCCCCTCGGCCGCATACGGGTTGGGTGCGACCCAACTGCCTTCGGTGATCATGAAGGGCCGCACACCTTGGGCGCTGGCGGTTTGCCGAACGGCCAAGGGCATGTGTTGCGGCTGGCGCAGCACGCTGACCTCAGTGAAGCGGTCGCCGTTGACGATGGCCCAGCCCGGGTACTGGCCTTGGTGCTCGCCCGTGGTGTAGATGTTCGCAGCATCCACTTCGCCCGGGCCATAGCTCCAGCGCTCGGCGTCGTTGAGCCGCACGGAGCTGGCCGTCTTCCAGTTGCCGGCATTGATGAGCGTCTTCACGCCCAGGTCTTCGCGCAGGTAACGAACGATCTCCGTGTTGAACGCGAGCATGGTGGTGGCCAGGAATTCAGTCTGGTCAGCCAGGCGCGCCGCGCGCCCGCCTTGGCGCGCTTGCGTCAGCTCCCAAATCGGCAGCAGCGCCACGCGGCCCGCAGCCACGGCGTCGGGCTTGAGCGCTTCACCCGGCCAACGCGCCGCGGCCTGCGCCAGGCTGCCATGCTTGCCGCTCAGGAAACGCGCGAATGCGGCCTCCAGGGCCTCGCGATGCGGGCCGCTGATGCTGTCCACCGTCCAGAACAACAGGCTGTCTTCATTCTGGATCTGCACCACCGCCACGCTGGGGTCGCGGCCCAGCGGCACGCCGGTGTGCGGGTTGATGGGGGTCAGCAACTGCTTGAGCCAACCCTTGTAGGCACGTTGCAAATCGGCGTCGAAGAACAACAGCCCCCAGGCTTGCTGCGGCGCGTTAAGGCCCTTGATCCAACCGGGTGACAGCGGCATGGCGCCGGCCCAGTACGGCGAGATGACGCTGTAGATGCCTTCTTGGCGCAGTGCGGCCACGGCGCGCCAGATGCCATCGCGCTCCTCGGTGTTGATGTCGGCAAAGGCCGGCAGCGGGCGGGCTTGCGGATTGGGGCTGATCTGCCGGTGCAACCGCACAAGGTTAACCCCGCGCTTGGCCAGGAAGCGCGCATGGCGTTTCAGGTCTGGTGGCTCTTTTGCGCCCAAAGGCTTGCGCTGGAACGGTTGGCGGGCGACCTCGGAGTTCACGGCCCAAAAGCGGATCGGCTGACCATCGCCACGCACGAAACCGCCCTGGGCGGAAGCGCTGATCGGGCCGCTTTGGCCGGCCACCGCTTCGTTCAGTCCACGCAGGTCGAGCAGCGCCTGGGCGTTGAAGTTGTCACGCACGGGCACAAACGCCCAATGTTGACGTGGCGTCGCCGCGGCTGTTCCCAGCAGCGCCAGCACGAGAGAAGCGGCGGCGCAGCTACACTTTGCAACCCATCGCAAAGGCTGAATGTCTGGCCGCCGGCTCTCATGACCACGCCCAACCCCACCGCACTGACCTTGCATCAGCAATCCCGGCAGCTTGAAATCGGTTTCGACAATGGCGAGCAGTTCTTCATTCCGTTTGAATTGATGCGGGTGTACTCGCCGTCGGCCGAAGTACAAGGCCATGGACCCGGGCAGGAAGTGCTGCAAACCGGCAAGCGCGCCGTGAGCATAGACGCCCTGGAGCCGGTGGGGCATTACGCCGTGCAGCCGCGGTTCTCAGACGGCCACGATACCGGCATTTTTTCGTGGGCGCTGTTGTACCAGCTCGGCTCGCAGCACGAAGAGCTGCTGGCCCGCTACCTGGCCCGCTTGGAAGCGGCCGGGGCCAGCCGCGATGTGGCGCTGGTGGCCGCAAAGACTGGCCATGCCTGCGGCAACCATTGATCGCCAATGGTTCGGAGGGCAAGACCATGAGCCAGACGCATTTCGGCTTTCGCAGCGTCGCTGAAGGCGACAAGGCCAGCCATGTGCGCCAGGTGTTCGACTCGGTGGCGCAGCGCTACGACCTGATGAACGACGTGATGTCGCTTGGGCTGCACCGCGTGTGGAAGGCCTATGCCGTGGCGGTGGCCAACGTGGTGGCCGGCGAGCGGGTTCTGGACATCGCCGCCGGTACCGGCGACCTGACGCGCGAATTCGCGCGTCGTGCCGGCGCCAGCGGCATGGTGGTGCACACCGACATCAATGAAGCCATGTTGAGGGTCGGACGCGACCGTCTGCTCGATGAAGGCCTCGCGCTACCGACCCTGGCCTGCGACGCCGAGGCGCTGCCATTTCGTGACGCCAGCTTCGATTTGGTCAGTGTGGCTTTCGGGCTGCGCAATATGACGCACAAGGAGCGTGCCCTGGCAGAAATGGCCCGAGTGCTCAGACCCGGCGGGCGCTTGCTGGTGCTGGAGTTCTCCAAAGTCGCCCCTGTTCTGAGCAAGCCCTACGACTGGTATTCCTTCAAGGTCTTGCCAGCGCTGGGCCGGTGGGTAGCGGGCGACGGTGACAGTTACCGCTACCTGGCCGAGTCGATACGAATGCATCCAGACCGTGAAGCGCTCAAGGCCATGATGAAAGCGGCGGGTTTCGGCCATGTTGACGTGCACAGCTTGAGTGCGGGCGTCGTCGCCTTGCACGTTGGCATACGTTGCTGATTGAAACCGTCTGGCCTGGGTTAACCCCGATTCAAACGCCGGGCGCCTAGCACCAATCCGCGCGCCATTCACCACCTGCTTAGGTGGGCAGATGCAGGGCCAAATTCACGGTAGGGTCTGGCAATTGCTTACAGATGTGCCGCCGCGCTCAAGGGCGCGCCGGAGGCTGCCGTTACACTCCCCAGCCTTTGCATGGGATCCTGGCTGTAGGAAACACGTCAGGTTTTTGACATTTGTACACAAGGCCATGCCGGTCTGGGCATGGGGCACGTCTATGACATTTCAGCGCAGTTTCATCGCCCGCCATCCCATTGTGAGCGCCTGCGTGGTGCTGGCCTTGGGCCTGGGCCTGGCCGCTTGTGGCGGCAAGAAAGATGACAAGAAAGGCGCCACACAATCTGCGGCGCGGGTCAACAAAGAAGAGTTGACCGTGCACCAGATCAATTTTGTTCTGGGTCAGCAGCGTGGCTTGAAGCCCGACCAGGCTGACGCTGCCGGCAAGCAAGTGCTTGAGCGTTTGATCGACCAGGAATTGGCCTTGCAAAAGGCCTCGGAACAGAAACTTGACCGTGATCAGCGGGTGCTCACCCAGCTTGAGGCGGCGCGCCGCGAAATCATCGCCCGCGCCTACTTCGATAAGGTGGGTGAAGGCGCGCCAAAACCCAGCGCTGAAGAAATCAAGACGTACTACGATGAAAACCCGGCCTTGTTCAGCCAGCGCCGCGTTTACCAGCTACAGGAGCTGGCCATCGACGCTGAAGCCAACCTGGTTCCCGTCTTGCACCAACGTTTGAAGGCCGCCAAAGGTATTGGCGATTTCGTTGAATACCTCAAGACCAACAACATTCAATTCACAGGGAACCAGGCTGTGCGCGCTGCCGAGCAATTGCCGCTGAACAACCTGGGCACGTTCGCCAAGATGAAGGACGGTGAAACCACGTTCACGCAAACCGCCAAAGGCGCGCTCGTGATCTTCCTGGCTGGTTCACGCAGCCAGCCCGTCGATGCAACAAAGGCGCAACCGGCGATCGAGCAGTTCCTGCACAACGAGCGCAAACGAAAGCTGATCGCCGATGACCTGAAGGGCATGCGCGCCAGCGCAGACATCAAATATCTTGGCAAGTACGCCGAGGGCGCGCCCACGGCTTCACCGCTGGCACCGGCGCCCACGCCTGCCGAGGTGGCCGCTTCAGCGGCCAAGTCGTTGGACGAGTCGGCCATCAAGTCGGGCTTCGGCCTGAAGGACGTGCCGGCCGCGGGTGCAAGGTCTGCCGCACCCATCGCTGACCCAGTTGCGCCTTCGGCCAGTTCGGTCGACGCGGCCACGTTGCAACGTGGTTTGGGCCTGAAGAAGTGAACACTCTTTTCATGATCGGTACGGCAATGTGCAGATTTGTTCGATCAACCTTCGGCGCCTGGCTGTTGGCCGGCCTCGCCCTGTTTGCGCAGGGCGCGGCTCAGGCGCAACAAGGCGCGGCCCAAGCACAGCAAGGCGCCGCCCAGGCGGCGGCCGTGGCGCCGCAATATCGGTTGTCGCCCGGCGACTCTATTCGCATCTTCGTTTACCAGAACCCGGATCTGTCGCTCGAATTGCGCATCACTGAATCGGGCCAGATTTCGTTCCCGCTGCTGGGCACCGTTTCACTCGCTGGGTTGACCATCCCCCAGGCTGAAAAGCGCATCGCCGACGGTCTGCGCGAAGGCAATTTCGTCAACCGCCCGCAGGTCTCGGTGATCGTTCTTCAGGTGCGTGGCAACCAGGTCTCGGTGTTGGGTCAAGTCGGCAAGCCTGGCCGCTATCCGCTTGAAGTGGGTGAGGTGCGCTTGACTGACATCTTGGCCTCCGCTGGCGGCGTTGCCCCGGGCGGGGCCGATTCCGTGGTGGTCGTGGGCACGCGCAGCGGCCAGGCCTATCGCGTGGAAATCGATTTGCCGGGTGTCTTTGCACCGGGCAAACGCGGCAACGACGTGGTGTTGCGCGACGGCGACGTGATCTGGGTTGATCGCCAGCCCCAGATCTATTTCTACGGTGAGGTGCAACGCCCGGGTGCGGTGCGCCTGGAGCGCAACATGACGCTGATGCAGGCCTTGGCCTCCGCCGGCGGTGTCAGCCAGCGCGGCACGGAAAAAGGCCTGCGCGTGAATCGGCGCGAGGAAAGCGGCGAGGTCCGCGTCATTGAGCCGAAGATGAACGATTTGCTTAAACCCAATGACGTGGTGTTTGTCCGCGAATCATTGTTCTGAGAAATTCAACCATGAATCTGCGCCAGATTTTCTTGATCCTGCGGCTGCGTTGGTGGCTGGTGCTGCTCATCTTCGCGCTGGTCATGGCCGCTGGCTTTGCCGCGAGCTGGTACATGCCCAAGCGTTACTTTGCCAGCACCTCGGTCATTCTCGATCTGAAAACCGACCCGCTGCTGGCAGCGCTGGCGCCCAGCATCGCCGCGCCGGCCTATGTGGCCACCCAGGCCGAGATTGTGCAGAGTGACCGCCTGTCGGGCCGCGTGGTGCGCATGATGGGCCTGGCGCAAAGCCCGGCCGCCGTTGCGCAATGGCGCGAGGAAACCGACTCGAAGATTCCGCTGGAAACGTACTTTGGGCAACTGATGCAGCGCGGCTTGCAGGTCTTGCCGAGCAAAGGCAGCCAGATCATGACCATCGCTTTCACCGGCACCGACCCCAATTTCGCGGCAGCCGCAGCCAACACCTTTGCCCGTGCCTACATCGACTTCAGCGTCGAGCTGCGGCGCAGCACGTCACTCGAAAACTCCGACTTCTTCGATGAACAAATCAAGAAGCTGCGCACCGAGCTTGCAGCCGCGC